>NZ_JBMQUD010000047.1:0-30962 GCF_057359045.1 Adhaeribacter sp. | reverse complement strand
GGAAGTTGGAGCCCGCAGGGGATGGTGCAGGTAACTAAGCGCCGTAACTACCCAGGCTTCTTTTTCGCGGTTTTGTTCCTGCTGCAGCGCGGCGAAGAAAGCATCGCGCACGGTTGCATCGGGGGCCAAAGCCGGTAGTAAGAACCGGAGGCGCTGCTGGCGGTCAGGGTTTTTTATGCGGGTTAGTTGCTTTTGCAATATTTGCGGATCGGCGGCGTAATCCCGTAAAGCCAAAGCCTGGGCCAGGGCGGTGTAATCGTCTTCGGTGAGTTTTACCCCGGCGGGTGGTTGCTCTTGCGCCCAAATGCGGTACAGTTGGTTTTGGGCGGCAGCCGTCAGGTGAATACTTTGGTAAGTTTTAAATAATAATTTTTTATTGTTCGGAGCCTCTGCTTTTTCCAGGGCTTGCCACAGTTCTGTTTCCAGGCCGGGAGCCAGGCTTAGCCGTTGGGCGGGGTTTAAGAACTTCCAGAAAATATCGCTCAAGTTGCCTGTAATTAGTTTCAGGTTTAGTTCTTCGGTTTCGTGGGTAAGGGCGGCCCGGTAAATTTGTAGCAAAGCGCGCGGGTTTACCGCCCGGCTATTGAGCATGTTTTCGTAGAGGCTAATATACGCCGCCGCCCGCGCTACCGGGTTAGCCAACTGGGTAAGGCCCTGGGCTACCACCGCATCGGCGGGGAAAACACCGTAGCCCTGGCCGGAACTGTTAAACAAAATAAACGTGGGCACCGCCCCCCCCACGGCCGCCGGTACCGTAACCTCGCGGGCAGTCATGTTTACGGTAAGCTCCTGTTGCCGGTCGGGGTACACCAACGTTATCTCGAAAAATTGGGGCCAGATGCGGCTGGAATTGTCTTCGGCTTTTTGAGTAATCTGCAGGCTGGTAATTTTACCGTTTTGGGTTTGGAGGTTATAGTTAAACACCGGCCGGCCAGGCTCATTTACCCACACCTGGTTCCAGGCCTGCAGGTCGGCGGGGGTGCGGGCATCGAGTATTTTAATCAGGTCGGGCCAGGTGGCGTTGTTAAAAGCATAGGTTTTTACATATTCCTGCAAACCCGCCCGAAAAGCCTCGGGGCCCATGAGCCGCTCCAGTTGCCGCATCATGACGGGGGCTTTGTGGTAAATAATATTCCCGTACATCGTGCCGGCATCCTGCAAATTATCGAGTTGCTGCCGGATGGGGTTGGCACCGGCGGTACGGTCTACGGCGTAAGCGGCCGGCAAATGGTCGATGAGGAATTTGAGGTCGTAATTGCTATTGGCGACGGCTACCTGGATAATTTTATCCGCCATAAAATTGGCAAACACTTCTTTCATCCACACATCGTTAAACCACTGCATGGTTACCAAATCGCCAAACCACATGTGCGCCGTTTCGTGCGAAATAAGAGTGGAGCGAGCAATTTTCTGATCCTGGGTGGCACCTTCGTCCAAAAATAAAGTGCTGGCCTTGTAATCAATGGCGCCCACGTGCTCCATGCCGCCGTACTGAAAATCCGGAATGGCCACAAAATCAAACTTCCGGAAAGGGTACGGCACGCCGGTATATGCCTCCATAAATTTTAGGGCATCGCCGTGAATTTGAAATATCGGGCCGAGGCTTAGGTTTAGCTTACCGGGGTCGGTTTCGCGGTGCAGCAAATGCATGGGTCGGCCGTTTACAGTTTGGCTTACCCGCTTAAACTTACCCGCCGCAAACGAAAACAAATAGGTGCTAATGGTATCGGAAGGTGCAAAGCGGTAGGTTTTCTGGTTTTGGCTAAGGGTTGAATCCTGGAGCGGGGCGTTGGCCAGGGCTTGCCAGCTTGGGGGCACGGTTAAAGTTAAGGTAAAGCTGGCTTTCAGGTTGGGTTGGTCGAACACCGGGAAAACCGTGCGGGCGCGGTCGGGCACCAGCAAGGTATACAAATATTCATCGTTGCGGTTCAAAGACAAGTCGCCGGCGGTAAATTTAATGTCGATGGTATTGAAACCTCGTTGTAAACTTTGCGCTGGAATAACCAAGTGTTCGTGCTGGTGGTTAATGGCAATATTTTGGCCATTTACTTTTACTGCCTGCAGGTGGCTGGTTTTTTCTTTAAAATCGATTTGCAGCGGTGCCTGGTTGTTTTTGAGGTAGAAGCGAATAGTTTCCTCACCCTGGATGGGAGCGGCTTTAATTTCCGGAATGGTGAAATGCAGGGTATAGCCCAGATTATTAATCACGGCTTTCCGGTAATCGGCCAAAGCTTTGCTCACACCCTTTTCGATGGGTATATTTTGGGTAGTAAGTATTTTTTTACTGCAGGCTACGGCCGCTAATGCCATCAGGGTTAGTAAACTTAAGCCTAAAAAAGTAATCGGGGTGTTTTTCATGTTGGTTTAAAAATACGAAGGTTCGGGCTTTGGGTAATTAAGAATTAAGTGGTTTTTTAGTAAAGAAGAATAAAGTTTCGTTTGGGATAAGGTTGTCTTTTGCTTTGGTATTTTTACTTTTGGTAAGGGTATGAGGTTTAAGCTGCTGTTTAACTTTTGAAAGATTGCATCTTTCAAGGCGCAGGTGCTAATGGTTGGTTTTAGCCTAAGTAAGCTCCCGGCCGCGGGGCCCCGTCGGTGAGTTCAGACGGTCTAATATTCCTTTCCTCCTTCGTCGGAATGCTAAAGCACCGGAATCCAAGAAGAGAATCTTCCAAAAGATTCTCTTCCAGAAGGTCTTCACGTCACCGACTGCGATATTTGTCATTAGAGAACGCTTTTCTGCGTTGAACTTTATAGGAGAATTTTTATCACCCAAGCATTTACTACAACAAATCAGCTGTCGAAGGCGCATTACCGCAACTCCTTCCTTATTTTAGGGAAGGTGCCCGGAGGGCGGAAGGGTAAACAACAGCAACCTCAATTAAAACTTTATAACTAATCAACCGTCAGACCGGCTCCCCGTTTCCTTGATGAGGGAATGAGGGAATGAAGTAAAAATACCACCCCCTCCTAAAATAGGCGGGGAGCTCCGGTAATACCAATTTTTAGGTAAACTTACAATAGTAATGGCCTTACCGATATTTCAATATGATTAAAACAGGAGAATTAGCAACCAGGAGTAACTTTGGGCTCAAGCCCTCCTTTTGCACCTCTGCTCTAAAACACATAATCTTCCGAAAGAAGTCAGATTTCTACACCAGCGTAAAGGAAAAAAGTTATCTTTAGCCAGGGGACAAACCAAATAAATTTCCGGACAGAATATTTTCCAGAAATCCCGTAGAGAAAAATTCAGACGCCTTACTGCATGGGAACTACAGCCGAACTGAGAGAAATGCCGCCGGTAAATTTTTACCCCTTGGGCGATGCCGCCATTGTTTTGGAATTTGGCGACCACATTAACCGGCTTACCCACGGGCACATCCTGGCTTTTACCACGCACCTGGACCAGCACCCTTTTCCGGGCCTGATAGAGTACGTGCCGGCATTTACTACCGTAACTGTTTATTACGACCCTTGGGTAGTGAGCCGGCAAGGCCTCGATAACCCTTACGCTACGGTGGCCGCTTTGCTCGAAGAAATGCTGCTGCACGTAAAAAGCCATCCCGAAATACCGGTTTCTAAGGTAATTGATATTCCGGTTTGCTACGGCGGCAAATATGGCCCTGATTTAGACCATGTAGCCAGTTTGCACGGCTTAAAACCAAAAGAAGTAATTAAGCTGCATAGCCAAACCACTTACCTGGTGTACATGATTGGCTTTGCGCCGGGTTTCCCGTACCTGGGCGGCATGGTTCCCGAAATAGCTTCGCCGCGCAAAGAAAAACCGCGGGCCCGGGTACCGGCGGGTTCGGTGGGTATTGGTGGTAAGCAAACCGGCGTGTACCCCATCCAGAGCCCAGGCGGCTGGCAACTGATTGGCCAGACCCCCTTGCAGCTGTTTAACCCGCACCGCGACAACCCCAGTCTACTCAAGGCTGGCGACCAGATCCGGTTTGTACCCATTACCGAAAAGCAGTTCGAGAAAAAAAAAGAGGCAGCTAATGGGCATTAAAATTATTAGTTCGGGTTTACTCACCACCATTCAGGATATTGGCCGGTACGGCTACCAGAAAGAAGGCATTATTGTAAGCGGTCCCCTGGATGCTTTTGCCCACCGCGTAGCTAATTTGCTCGTGGGCAACCCCGAAAGTGCGGCAGCCATTGAAACCACTTTCCTGGGCCCCAAAATTCAATTTGAAACTGACCACCTGATCGCCATAACGGGCGGAGACCTTTCGCCGACACTGAACGGGAATAAAGTAAAAATGTGGCGGCCCATTTTTGTACCCGCCGGCAGTTTGCTCGAGTTTGGCGCACCCGCTTTAGGTAGTCGGGCGTACCTGGCCATTTCGGGCGGCTTTACTTTGCCCAAAGTACTGGGCAGTTATGCTACTTTTTTAAGGGCCGAGACCGGAGGCTTTAAAGGCCGGGCGCTCCAGGCCGGCGACCACTTGCCCTGTCCGGGTTCTACCCCGGCTGGCAAACAATTGCAGCAAAACCTAACCCGGAACAAACCAACCTCAAACTGGGTACAAGCCTCCTGGACGCCCATGCCCCAGCTTTTCCCACACCTGGAAGCCAACCCCACCCTCCAGGTAATAAAAGGGCCTGAATACAACTTATTTACCCCAACTTGTCAGCAAGCTTTCTTTAACCAGGAATTTATTCTTACCACCGACTCCGACCGCATGGGTTACCGCCTGCAAGGTTTGCCGCTGTGTTTACAGGAACCCCAAGAATTAATTTCGAGCGCGGTTACTTTTGGTACCATCCAGGTCCCCCCCGAAGGCCAACCCATTGCCCTACTCGCCGACCACCAGACCACCGGCGGCTACCCCCGCATTGGTCAGGTTATTACCGCCGATTTCTCTAAATTGGCCCAGGCACCTTTAGGTAAAAAAATTCGGTTCCAGGAGATCTCTTTGGAAGATGCCCAATATTTGTATATTAAACAGGAGCAAAATATCCAGGAAATTAAACGCGCCATTAGTTATAAAATCCGGTTTTAAAAGCGTTTTTGTTTATAGCACAACAGTAGATTCCCAGGTTCTTTTTATCAGGTTAAGGTAATTTTAAGACCTTTACTACTGGAAGTTAGCTTTTTAAATTTACCTCATCCCCCGGCCCCTCCTTCTCGAGGCGAAGGGAGCCGGTCTGATGGTTATTGGGCTACAACCCTTTTCATTACGTTTGCTAGTTTCACTCTTCCACCCTGCGGGCACCTTCCCTAAAATAGGGAGGCGTTGCGGCTGAACCGGAAAGGTGCAAAATGGCTGGATTGGGAAAATGAAGTTTTTGGTTCGTGTCATCCTCCCCCTACCCCCTCCGAAGGGGGACTGTTCAATGCTGTGAAAAGAAATAAGAGAATCCTGCATAGCAACCGCTAAGAGCTCTTATCGCAGTCGGCGGGGTGAAGATCTGCTGGAAGATTCTCTTCTGGAAGATTCTCTTCTTGGATTCCGGTACTTAAGTATTGCGCGGTACGAGCAAAGGAAGATTAGGCAGTCTGAACCTACCGACGGGGCTCCACGGCCGGGAGCTTACTTTTGCAAAGGCATACCGTTAGCACTACAACATTGCAAGGTGCAATCTTGCAAAAAATAACCCTATCCATTTTCAAATAAAACTTAATCCACAAACACGCCTTTTCCAAACTTTACTCTTTAACTTGTCTCAAAAAAAGTATACATACACACTAGGCGTTAAAATCTAATCTAAATATTTAAAATTGTTAAATCTATTCAAACCACTATCACCCAAACACCCAAACGCTTGCCTGTAAAAGTATTAGCTGTTGGGCAAACAACTAAAATTTATTCCCTGCTATGACCCAACTCAAAACTATTGATTTAAATTGTGATTTAGGGGAAAGCTTTGGCGCGTACCACCTGGGCAACGATGCCGCCATTCTGCCTTTTGTCAGTTCGGTAAATATTGCCTGCGGCTTTCATGCCGGCGATCCGGCGGTAATGAAGAAAACGGTACAGCTGGCTTTGGCGCACCAGGTAGCCATTGGTGCCCATCCGGGTTTACCCGATTTGGTTGGTTTTGGCCGGCGCGAAATGGTTATTAACCCCGAAGAAGCTTACGATATGGTGGTGTACCAGGTGGGAGCTTTAGCGGGTTTTGTAAAAGCGGCCGGTGGCACCTTGCACCACGTAAAACCCCACGGTGCGCTTTACAATATGGCCGCTGTAAACCAGCCGTTGGCGCAAGCCATTGCCGAAGCGGTTTACCACGTACACCCCGAAGCCATTTTATACGGTTTGGCCGGCAGTGCCCTGATCCAAGCCGGGCAAGAAATTGGCTTGTTAACCGCCAACGAGGTTTTTGCCGACCGCACTTACCAACCCGATGGCACCTTAACTTCCCGCCGGCAACCAGATGCTTTGATTACGAACGAGCAGGACGCCATTAACCAGGTGGTGCAAATGGTAAAGGCCGGTACGGTTCGGGCCCAGAATGGCAGCTTAATTCCCGTCCAGGCCGATACGGTTTGTATTCACGGGGATGGCGCGCACGCGGTGGCTTTTGCCCAAGAAATAAACCAAACCTTGCAGCAGGAAAATATTGGCATCCGGCCTGGCTTCCGGAATAATATTACATGAAAGAGAAAAAGAACCTGAGTGTGCTCCTGGGCGCAGCTTTCCTGATGGCTACTTCGGCCGTAGGGCCCGGCTTTTTAACCCAAACCACGATTTTTACCCAGTCTTTGGGCGCCAGTTTTGGTTTTGTAATCCTTACGTCGGTTTTAATTGATGTGGGGGTGCAGCTGAATATCTGGCGGGTAATTGCCGTAGCCGAAAAAAGGGCTCCGGATATTGCCAATGCGGTACTACCGGGTTTGGGCACCTTTATTTCTATTTTAATATTACTGGGAGGACTAGCTTTTAATATTGGGAATGTGGGTGGCGCTGGTTTGGGTTTGCAGGTTTTAACGGGTATTTCTCCAGAATTGGGAGCGGCTTTGGCGGCGGGACTGGCCATTGGCATTTTCCTGGTAAAAGAGGCCGGCCAAGCCATGGATCGCTTGGCGCAGTTCCTGGGGCTGCTCATGATTTTGTTAATCCTGTACGTGGTGTTTACGGCCCGGCCGCCGGTAGAAGAAGCTTTTGTAAAAACGTTTGCCCCGGATACACTAGACCTAATGGCCATAATTACCTTAGTGGGTGGTACCGTGGGCGGCTACATTACATTTGCCGGCGGTCACCGTTTATTAGATGCCGGTATAAAAGGCGTAGAAGCTTTGCCCCAGGTTAAAACCAGTGCGGTATCGGGCATTACGGTAGCATCGGTTATCCGGATTTTATTGTTTTTGGCTTCTTTGGGCATTGTGGCGCAGGGTTTACCCATAGATGCGGCCAACCCACCAGCCTCGGTATTTGCCCTGGCCGCTGGCAATATGGGTTATAAACTGTTTGGGGTGGTAATGTTTGCGGCCGCTATTACTTCGGTTATTGGCTCGGCGTACACTTCGGTGTCTTTTATCAAATCTTTTCACCCAGCCATTCCCCGGCACGAACGCAAAATAACTATTGGTTTTATTTTAGTATCTACCGCTGTATTTATTTTAATTGGCAAACCCGTAACACTGCTTATTTTGGCCGGTGCCCTGAACGGTTTTATTTTACCCGTTACCTTGGGTACTATGTTAGTAGCCGCCTATCAGAAAAAGATAGTAGGGCATTACCAACACCCCGTCTGGCTCACATGTTTTGGCATATTGGTGGTACTGGTAATGGCCTGGATGAGCGCACACGTGTTTGTAACCCAGGTGCAGAATTTAACACAGGGTACTTAAAACAGCCGTATCGGTAAAATAATATTTCTATTAAAAACCTTCGCGGTCGTAATTATGCACGGCTAAATCTGGGGTGGTTTTGTTTTCGGTAGAAGCTCCCCCAATAATAGTATTACCCTTGTGGGTGTCGTACACCAGGGTCTTCTTGTTGCCACTGGTCACTTCAGAATAATCGGCAATGTAATCGGCCCCCAAACCTCCTACTATTTTTACTTTTATACCTTCTGGTACTTTACCGGTTAATACAAACTGATCGTTGCCGCCCAGGCCGTGCAAGGTAATATCTTTTGTTTCGGCAGGGGAAAAGGTGCGCTGGTAAAACATTGTACCTACAGTTTCGGCGGGCGTAAGCCGAAATACCCGCACCCGGGTGTACCCATTAGGCAAACGGTTTACCAGGAATTTTTCGGGCTCATCGGTACCCGGAACAACCACGTGTCTGGCCAGTAAACTATAATAATTTTCGGCCACCCGGACCAAAGCTCCCCGACGGCTTTTTAATTTGGCGGCTATATCGGGGCCCGAAATATGGTAAATGGGTAAGGGCAGTTCTTTTACAGCAGCATCAATAATTGAATCGGAAAGGCTGGCTTGTAGTTGCCGGGCCAGTTGCTGAAACTCCGGCAAAGTAACCTGATGCAGTGCCCGTTCGTCCAGAAAAGCAGCGTTAATGGCATAATCGGTAACATCGTGAAGGTGGTGATCAAAATGGCTAAACTTACGCATAGCAAAATTACGGGTAAGCAGCCAGGGAATTAACCCGTCCTGGTATTTGCTAAAAGCCTGATCGCGATCTTTGGGAATGGGTTTATAAACGGTATTTTTACCTTGCGGATAAGCGGCCCACATCCACTGGCCTTCGTGCCGGTCCCAATCGCCGATAAGTAAATCAAATAAGCGGCACCGGGCAAAAGCTAACTGGTCTATACGGTGACCAGGGTACCGGAAACGGTTATTTAACATTTCCAGGCTGTTCAGAATAGCGGTAGCGCCGGTAAAACGCGGATCGGTTATTGATTGCGCCGTAAATTTTTCTTCGAGCAAATCTAATTTATCGCCCATTTGCTGCCGGAAAGGCTGCATTTGCGGATCTTTGGCCGACACAAATACCACCCGCGGATTGGTATGGAAGATACCCGCAGCCTCGGCTAAAGGAGCTACCACCAGCGCCGCATACGGGTTAGAAGCGGCAATCTGATCGCGCAACAAATCGGCTACAAAAGTCTTTTGCCAGAACGGCGGCAATATTTTAATCGGGTCTTTATCGAGGGAGCGTACCACCCAGGTTTGGCCATTGGCGGCCGTTAGGCTTAAGCTCACGGTTTGCATACCACCGCCCAGTTTGCCCACCTGCAGCCCGCCTTCAGTTGTTTTTAAGTCCAGCACGGGTGCTTTAACCGGTGTAGCCCAAACCGAGCGGTAATGATCACCAAGGAAAAAGCGCCCTAGCCAACCGCGGCGGTAATGCCGGCCGGCACTGGCCCAGACATAACCCGGCTCTTGGGCACTAACTACCGGTTGCGGTCCGGCGTGGGGCTGGGTATTGCCCGAAAAGAAAAATGCTTTAATTAAAATAAGCAACAGTAAACCCAATAATACATAAAATAGTATTTTTTTACTCATGCGTGGTGCGGCATTCCTCTTCCGTTTACCTAATATTTTGTTTAAAGTTTAAGTACGTTTAATTTATGGCCTTGGGTAAATATAAAATAAGTACTTTGGTACCATTCGTTTTAAAAATTACCTCTAAATAAGAAACCATGCACCTTACCCGCATCCACCACATTGCTATCATTTGTGCCGATTATGCTGCTTCTAAGGCGTTTTACGTAGATATTTTGGGGCTACAGGTGTTGCAGGAAACGTACCGGGCCGAGCGGCAATCGTACAAACTGGATTTAGCCCTGAATAATCTGTATCAGATAGAATTATTTTCGTTTCCGGAGCCGCCGCCCCGCCTGAGCCAACCCGAAGCCCGGGGTTTGCGGCACCTGGCTTTTGCCGTAACCGATTTAGACGCCGCCGTAGCCGAATTATCCCAAAAGCAAGTGGCCACCGAACCCATCCGGACCGATGCCCTCACCGGCAAACGCTTTACTTTTTTCCAGGACCCCGATGGCTTACCGCTGGAACTGTACGAAGTTTAAAATAATATTAGGCCGGAACATTCTGGCTGAATTGCTTTTTAAACCAGCACCAGCTAACCACATTTATATTTATTACAGAATATTTTGGCTCTTGTTAATGACCGGTGCGTAAAGTTTTAAGTAATCTAAAATATTAAATAAATTTCAGCGTCTTTTGGTTTTATAAACCTAAAAACCAATAGCTTTTTTTTATTTAACGCAGACACATCTAAACTATGGAAATAAAATATTGGGTATTGCTGGCAGCTGGCAGCCTGTGCCTGGCCAACTGCACCAACGGCAAAAAATCAGAAAAAAACACCGAACAAGCTACAACGGCTACATCGCAAGTGTTGGAGAACGGGGTACCCCTGCACGCCCGCCTGAATAAGTACGAAGAGGTAAGCTTAACCACCGACCTGAATAAATTAACCGCCCAGGAAAAGCAAATAATTCCCTTGCTGATTCAGGTAGCCCAAATAATGGACGATATTTTCTGGTACGAGGCCTACGGTAACCGCGACTCTTTGCTGGCCACTATAAAAGACGGAGCTACCCGCCGGTTCGTGCAGATAAATTATGGCCCCTGGGACCGGCTGGATAACAATACCCCTTTTCTGGTGGGCGTAGGCCCCAAGCCCGAAACGGCTAACTTTTACCCGGCCGATATGACCAAAGCTGAATTTGAAAAGGCCAGTTTAAAAGATAAAAAAAGTCAGTATACCCTGCTGCGCCGGGACGCCAAGGGCCAATTAATAACCGTACCTTACCACGTGCAGTTTAAACCGCAGGTAGAAAAAGCTGCGGCCCTGCTGCGCCAGGCCGCTACCTTGGCCGAAGACGCCGGTTTACAAAAATACCTGAACCTGCGCGCCGAAGCCTTGCTTACCGATAATTACCAACCCAGCGACTTAGCCTGGATGGACATGAAAACCAATAGCCTAGACTTTGTGGTGGGCCCCATTGAGGTTTACGAAGACAAGTTGTTTAACTACAAAGCCGCTCACGAAGCTTACGTATTGGTAAAAGACCAGGAATGGAGTAAGCGCCTGTCGCGGTATGCCGCCTTTTTGCCCGAATTGCAGCGTGGCCTGCCGGTTCCCGAAAAATATAAAAAAGAAAAACCCGGCACCGACTCCGATTTAAACGCGTACGATGTAATTTATTACGCCGGCGATTGTAATGCCGGCAGCAAAACCATTGCCATTAATTTACCCAACGACGAAGAAGTACAACTGAAAAAAGGTACGCGGC
Source organism: Adhaeribacter sp. (assembly GCF_057359045.1). Classification (NCBI taxonomy): domain Bacteria; kingdom Pseudomonadati; phylum Bacteroidota; class Cytophagia; order Cytophagales; family Hymenobacteraceae; genus Adhaeribacter; species Adhaeribacter sp. The sequence continues at coordinate 19,781 of NZ_JBMQUD010000047.1, read as the reverse complement.
GGCTGCAGTTAAAAAATGCTATGCGGGCCAAATTCGATAAAATAATGCAGCCTGTAGCCAATACATTAATTGCCCCCGACCAGCGGCAGCACGTAACGTTTGATGCTTTTTTTGCGACTACCATGTTTCATGAAGTGGCCCACGGCCTGGGCATTAAAAACGTTGTAAACGGGCAGGGCACCGTACGCGAAGCCTTAAAAGAAAAAGGCTCGGCCTTAGAAGAAGGCAAAGCCGATATTTTGGGTTTGTACATGATAAACCAACTGCACCAGAAAGGCGAAATCCAGGGCGATATAAAAGATTATTACACTACTTTTCTGGCCGGTATTTTCCGGTCGGTGCGGTTTGGGGCGGCCAGCGCCCACGGCCAGGCCAATATGGTGCGGTTTAACTTTTTTGCGCAACAAGGCGCTTTTGAACGCGATGCCCAAACCGGTACTTACCGCGTAAACTTTGCCAAAATGCAAACCGCCATGAACCTGCTATCGGAGAAAATATTAACCCTCCAGGGCAACGGCGATTACCAGGGGGTAAGCCAATTATTAGCAGAACAAGGCAAAATAGATAACCAATTGCAAGCCGACCTGGACCGGTTAAGCCAGGCCAATATTCCGGTGGATATTGTGTTTCGGCAGGGCACCAAGGAGTTGGGTTTGTAGCCCGGTTTAAGCCGACAGTTGGGGTGCCCGCAGAGCAAAAAATAAGGCAAATTTAAAGCTGCTTCGCTTTTCTATAAATATTTTTCGTATAAATCAGATATTTAATATTTTTCATTAAAACTTACAAAACAATTATGGCAAACAATGCGCAATATTCCGGTATTTCTTCTGAGGTATTTAACCAACTACGTTCTAAACTGGCTGGCTTTGGCATAAACATGACCGGCAACAGCGGCCGCATTTCTGAAAAAGGCGTTTCGGCGGAATATAATTACGACGAAGCGACCCAAACCTTGGCGGTAAATAATGTAAAAGTGGGGTTTCCGGCCAGCATGATGTACAGCTCCGACAAAATACTTAACCAGATTTCGCAGGAGGTTCGCAACGCCGGCGGCACAGTACAAGCGTAAATGCCGGTAATTTATTATTTGGCTTAAAAATCCTTAGCCTTGATTCGGGGTTTTACGTATAGCAAGTTCTGCTGGGCGCACCATCAGTTGTGCCAACGGCATTTTAGCTTAAAATAACCAGAAAATTAATCAACTTAAAATTATGGATCAGGCAAATAATTCACTTGTACAACCTCAGGACTTATCGCGGGCCTTTGAGAACGCTATTCACGTTTTTAAAGATGGCCGGCACGATAAATTACCAGAACTGCTGCAAGATACCGGCCACTTGCTCATGAAAGCAAGTAAAAAGTTATCGCCTAAGCAATTGGTTTTAGCAGTAGCCGCAGTAGCCGTAGTAGCTATTTTTGTAGTAGCCCGGATTGAGGATAACGACAACGACGTACACACCCAAGCGGCTTAAGGCGCATAAACCTTACAAAAACCTCGGCTTAAAAAACAAGGCCGAGGTTTTTTTATGCCCGGATTAAAACGTTAGTCGCGTTCCAGAATAATATAATCGGCAGAAGCGCGGTTTAAAGCAATCGGCACGTTGTTGATTACCGCCGTACGAATGAGCGTTTGAATATCGTGCTCATGGCCGTGCGGGCTTTCTGAATCAATAAAAAATATTACTTTTTGTACTTTGCCCTTCAGGATGCGGGCCGCCAGTAAAATATCACCGCCGCTGGGCCCGTGGCCAAAGGGCTTTACCTCTAACCCCAGTAAATTATTTATTAATTTGGCTGTATTAGAGGTTCCTATCAGTTCGTAATGCCGCAATATTTCCTGGTGTTCTTTGGCCCATTCCAGCAAATCGTTTTTCTTGGCGTTGTGAGCAATTAATGCAATGGTTTTCATGTGCGGGTCAGTCGTATTTGTAAAATCAAACAGGCAAAATATTGGTTACAATAAGCTTTTAGTCGGGTCGGTACTGGTTTAAAGTAACTTATTGCCCCTACCGGCAAACATAATGCTTTTTCTTTTATTCCGCAGGAATATTGAACCGCCTCACCGCTGGCTCCCTCTATCAGACAAATTGGTTTAGGGGTTAAGCAGAAATTAAAAAGCCCGGGCAAAACCCAGGCTTAAACAAGATTATTATCTTACTGCTAAAGTAAAGCGGCTTTAAATTCTGCTTAAAACAAACTGCAGGTTAAAAATTACGGCTATTTGCTACAGCCCCTATTTATTCTTTTAACCGGCAGTAAAAGCGTTAAATAACCTTCAGGTGAATGGTTTCGAGGTAAGGCTCCAGCGATGGCTTACCGCTAAGCACCCGAATTAACCCTACGGTTTGGTCGTTGTGCAAATACCAAACCTCTACGTAAAATTTGTGAAACCAATACAGTTCTATTTTGCACCAGCCCTTAAGGCGATAATGAATGTAATTACCATGACTGCGTAAAATAGCTACTTGTTCGGCGGTTGTTAATACTTTAAATTCTTCCTGTGCCAGCATATCTACCTGCTCTTAAAAAACTATGCTTGCACCTACGAATTATTAATTCAAACAGATACTAAAAATTTCGAAACGGTCCGAAGCAAAACTCCAATGCGAAGGCGATGGGTGAATCTCCTCTCCGTTCGCATCAAGTATAGTAACGGCAAAACCCTCGCTGTTATTTAAAGATTCGGTATAATGTTTTACCTGATAAATGCGGCCTTCTTCTATCCACTCCTGCGGTTCGAAGGCGGGCAATGAATCGTCGATGCACTGGGCATAAACGACCATGTACTTGGGTGGGAATATCAAATTTACCATACTCTTTAAACTCCTTTAATATTAAAATTGTTCCGGCCCGCGCCGGTAATGCCTTAAACCAGTATATTGGGGGAATAAACTTATACCGGGCTTCTTTCTAAAGTAAATAAAAAAGGGCCACTTTTCATAGCCCTTCTCTTAAAAATTTTTATTCTGCTTTTAAAACTTTTTAATCTGAATAGCCTGCCGCTTAATCATCCGGTCTTCGGCAAAAGGTAAATTTACCTGTAATTGCCCGTTTTGGTAAACCGCCTCAATCTGGTCTACGGCTACGTGAAAAGGTATTGGAATTACCTGCGCAAATAACGGAAAATTAACGGTATGCGGGTTGGCTTCGCTTTCTTCTGGTTGCGGCAAAGTAGCATAAACCACCAGCTTATCGTACTCTACCAGCACCTGCATGGCGTCGGGGCTTACCGATGGTGCCATTATTTTTACCACCACCTTATCTGCTTTGTTTACAACCTTTACTTGCGCCATGCTAATACCCCCCGAAAGCGTATTAAGCTGGTCTATATATTGGCCGAAGCTCTTAACTATTTTTTTATTTTTTATGATATTCATCGTAGTTTCCCTTCTATCTTTCTGGTTTTACTTATGCAAACCTTATACCAAAATTAGTTTGCCTTAGATTGGACCTTTATCTGACTAATACTCCGCCAAAATGACACACCCTACTTAAACCTTTTAAAACATTACAATAAATCGGTTTATATAATACTGATTATCAAACGCTATTATTTTTAAACCCATTCAATAATACCATTACACTCCCGATATTTTGGCAGAAATCAAGAAATAAATCAGAATAAATAACCATGGGTGCCAACCCCGTTCTGGATTAAGCCGCCACCTAACCTAAAGAAACTTAATACGGGTTAGCTTAACTCTCTTAAACTCTTTTCGTAAACAAGGCCAAAGGTTTTAATCTTAATTAAATCTTATTTAGAACAAAAACTTAAGACTATGGATTCGAACAGAAATTATCCGGAGGACAGACACTATCCGGAAGGCGGCAGCCGACGGAACTTAGAAGAAAACCAACGGGTTGGCCGTGATATATACCGGTCGCGGGGCGACCAGCAATGGAATGAACAGTACCGCAGTGGCCAAAGTCACCACAACCGGAACGAAGGGTACGGGCCAGACCAAACCCATTATGGCTCTCAGCCGGATAGTGCTTACCGCGACCCTAACCGTATAAACTACGGCGATAACCAGCAGTACAACCAAAACCAACGCCCTAACCAGAACCAGCAATGGGATCGGGATTCGCGGTATAATCAAAATTACCGGGGCCAGCAAAATAGAGACAACGCCAACGATAGAGATAACCGCCGTTTTGACGACCCACCGCGCGGCGACCACGGAGGCACCCGTTTTTGGGGTGAGCGCGAAGAATTTAAACAAGACGACTACCGGTATACCAGTGGCAACCGGGGCACCTGGCATACGCCCGGCACCGACGATGACGATGACTACAACAACCGGTACCGTAACCGCAATTACCGCCAACAAGACCAGAATAACAGTTTCTTCGACCGAATGAGCGAACGCATTGACAACACCTGGGATCGCTTAACCGGTAAAGACCACGATAACGACCGTAACCAAGATCATGACCGTAACCGGCACCCGCAAAACCGTAACTTTAACCAGGGCTACGAATCGGGCCCCAGGTGGGCCGATGAAGATGACCGCCGGGAACGGTACAACCGCCACGATGATTATTAATAATTAGGTTTTAGTAACTAGTTTTTAGTAGTTAGCTTTTAGTAGTTAATGCGGCTAACTCTAATGCTACAAATAAAAAAGAGAAGCCGGTAAAATTACCGGCTTCTCTTTTTTGGGTGGTTTTATTCTACTATACCAAAGCTTAAAAACGTGCGATACCGGCTAAAAAGCTTTTATCGATAAAATCGAGGGTATTATTTCTTCGGCGAATAGCCAAAACTGCCATTCCCGCCAAGGTTACTAACCCAACGCCTACCATTATTTTAGGTAGCGGATCGGGTACCGGTGGTGGCAAAGAAATTACGCCGGTTTCGTCGGCTTCGGCGGGTTGTTTTACGTACCGGCCCTGGGGCGGCAATACGCGCTCATCAAACTCCCGGAATAATAATTGGAGCTGATCTAATAATTCTTCGCCGTACATGGGCAGCCCGTGGCCGGTAGCCGCTATTTTGGGCCGCAGCAACAATAATCGTTCTATAGAGCGTTTGGCAGCTTCCCAGTTAGGGGTATAATAAGCCGGTGGCCCGTGTACTTCCTGCTTTTGGGTCATTACAGCCAGCATAGATTCTTGTTTAACCGTAACAAAGGCATCACCGGCAATTAGCAAATGGTCCTGATCCCGGAAAAGCGAAATATGCCCTGCCGAGTGACCCGGCGTATGTAAAAAAGTCCAGGCGGGTAAGTGCGGTACGGAGCCATCGTGCGGCAGTTCGTGCACGTAACGCCTGATATCAATGGGTTTGTTGGGGTAAATCCGCGACATAAAAGCCAGTGCGCCACCACCTACCGTTGGGTCTGGCGGCGGATAAGAAGACCGGCCGGTTAAATACGGTAATTCCAGTAAATGGGCATACACCGGCACATCCCAATCTACCAAAAGGTCTTGTAAAGCACCTACGTGGTCGAAATGGCCGTGCGTAAGAATAATGGCCCGGGGTTTAGTGCCTTTACCGTACAATTTTTCGGCGGCTCGTTTAATCCGGTTAGCCGAGCCCGGCAAACCGGCATCTATAAGTACCCAACCGCCGGTAATATTTTCCGGATCGTTTACCAGGTACACGTTTACCATTACTATCTGCAAACAACTAACGCCGGGAGCAACGTTTAAAAAGTCGTTCCGCTTCAGGTTCTGATAGATTGCTTTTGTGCTACGCTGCATATTTTAAAAGGTATAAATTAGTATATTGGGTAGTACCAACAAGCACTACATTAAAGTAGCGTACGCACTTATATTCAGATTAGTTTATGTAAATCCAGAAGAAAAAAACCAAAGGTTAAAAATGCAGGATTGCCCGGTATACGCCTTTAACCACCTCGGCCATTTTATCGAAATTTAAGGTCTCAATGGTATCGGTGGGCTGATGGTAATTGGGATTACGGAAGAAAGCAGTATTCGTAATCATAACGGCCGGGTAGTTATATTGCCAGTAATTGAGGTGGTCGGAGAAATCGACGCCCGGCACCGAGGCTGGTGCCGTAAGCGACTGCACATCTATCTGGCCGCCTTCCTGCATATACTTTTTCAGATGCTTTACCAACTTGCCCTGCCCCATATTGCCTACCACCGAAATAAAATCGCCTTTGTTGGGGTAAATGGCTTTTAAGGCCGCTACCGGGTACCGTTGCGAACCCTTTTCTTCGGAATAATACCCAATCATTTCCAGGCAAATCATGCCCTTTAGTTTTACACCGGCCTCGGCCAAAGACTTGGCGTGTACCGCACTGCCCATTTGTTCGGTTTTAAAATATGGCGGTTCTTCTAAAGTAAAAGCCACAAAATCTACCCGGTATTTTAAATTATTTTCCTGCGCTTTTACCAAACGGGCAATCTCCAGCAGCCCCGCTACGCCACTGGCATTATCGTCGGCGCCGGGCTGGTCGCCGCACACATCATAATGGGCGCCCACCACAATCCGTTCGCCGGTTTCCGGGCCCATACTGCAAATAATATTTTTATATTCGTTGCCGTTGGCTTTAAACGTTTGGTACGTTACACGGGGCGATATTTTTTCGAATTCGGCAAAAATATAAGCGGCACTTTTATTTAGAGAAGTTAAATTAAACGCATGGCGTGGTGGCTCCAGCTCGGTCAGAAATTTCACGTCGGCGTACAGCCGGTCTTTATTTACTTGTATGTCCACTTGGTGCATAGCTTTGTTTAATAATGGCTCATAAAAACACACCGACAGTATATACCCTATTGCCAGTGCTCCCAGTAAAAACCCGAATCCTGTTTTAAACATTAACCTGTTTTTTTAAGCTTGTGTAATGGGCGGGCATTTGATTTTAGCTTACGCAATCCCATTCGTTTGTTTGGTTATACCCCGTATTTACGTATAAACATAAGGTTATTTTACGTACAAACCACCAACATCATCCTTCATAACAACCGTATAAAGCCACTACACTACAATTGCTAAACAGGGTATATGGAGCACAAAAATGATATTGTGGTAAAAACTTGGGAGGAGTTGCAAAATGCATTATTTCATAACTCCTGGGATCAGCGCATTAACCGTTTCCGGTCGCCGTACATTTACCGGGGCATGTGGAATTGTAAGTATAATTTGCAAACCAGCCTGATACGCTTAGGCGGCGACTATAGCAAACTGGAACATCATTTACTCCGCAACTTCCGGAAATACGCCCACGAAGATGCCTCGCCAGGCCACTCTATCTGGAACTGGTTGGCCGTGGCCCAACACCATGGCTTACCTACCCGCCTCCTCGACTGGACCTATTCGCCGTACGTGGCCTTGCATTTTGCTACCGCCGATTTCCGGAACTACGATACCGATGCCGCTATCTGGTGCGTAAACTATGTAAAATCAAACCAATATATTCCGGAATTGTTACAGGAAGCGCTCCGCAACGAAGGCTCTAACGTATTTACCCCCGAAATACTGGAACCCATCTGTTCTTCTTTAAAAGAGTTAGAATCTTTTCAGGAAGAGGATTTTGTTTTGTTTCTGGAGCCGCCCTCACTCGACGAACGCATTGTGCACCAATACGCTTTATTTTCCATGATGTCGAACCCGCGGGCCGTACTAAGCGACTGGTTACAAGAGCATCCTGATTTATTTTTCCGGATTGTTATTCCTTCGCACTTAAAATGGGAAATACGCGACAAACTAGACCAGGTAAATATTACCGAGCGCGTACTCTTTCCAGGCCTGGCGGGTTTAAGCCAATGGCTGCGCCGCCATTATACAACTACTTGATTATTTGTATGCGTATTTAACGTTTGTCTTTTGAAAGGTTCTATCTTTCTAGGCGGTGGAGCTAACCGTAAGCTGCTGCCTAAGTTTGCTCCCGGCCGCGGGGCCCCGTTTGGCCAGTCGGGCTGTTAAGCCCTCCTGCCCTCCGGCGTCGGAATGCCTCGTTCCTCGGCACCGGAATTCTTAAAGGCCCTCCCTGCCCAAACTGCGATAATTGCCTGTAGCCACCTTTATTCTGGTTGTAAATTAATGGTTATTTGTTAATAGCTCCTTGTACTTATAACACCTATTCACTACAACGGGTTAGCGGCTGAAGATGCATTAGCCGGGCTCCCCGCCTATTTTAGGAGGGGTCGGGGGTGGTAAATTCTACCCAACTAACAACTAATAACTAACATTTCAACCATTCAATTCTACTCTGCCCAGGGGTATAGCTCGGGTGGTTGGGTGTGGTCCTGGTAAATGGCCAATGGGTGCAGGGCCTGGGTGGTTTCAAGGTAAATAAAGGCATCGTAGCGGTACGGGATTACAGTGGGCACGTAGTTACCGAAACGCTCGCGGCGTGGGTGGTACACAACGCCAATAGCCCGGTGCCCAATTGTATTTTCGAGCTCTTTTACCTGACGCAGGTCTTTTGAAAAAATAAGTTTGTTATTGGGGCTTATTTCGTGCAGCATGTGCTCCCAGGTGCCCGGCGGCGCGGCCGGCACTTCCATTTTCTCCATGGGTTCGCCCCATTCATCGGCCGCGATAACCGACCCTTTGTAAGAGCCAAAACCCACGATAAATACATTTTTTTCGCCAAACTGCTCACGCGCCAGCTGCCCTACGTTTACCATTCCGGCACGGGCCATATCGGTGTAACGGGCGTCGCCTACGTGGGTGTTGTGCTCCCAGATAATAGCTTTGGAATCGGGGCCGTGTAAATCCAACAGGCGGGTAAGGGTTTCCATCATGTGTCGGTCGCGCACGTTCCAGGAGCTGCCCCCGCCTCTAATCATGGCCCGGTAATAGCGCTCGGCATTTACGGCTACCAAAGCATTCTGCTCCGCATCAAAATCCGATTCTTTAACCGTACCGCTGCCCAAAGTTTTGGTACGTAAGGTATGCAGCATGTTTACTACTTCGTCTTCGCAGTCCTGCGATACAAAAGCAACGGCGCGGGCATACTCCTGCGGATCTTCACTATAGGGTTCAAAACACCGGAAAGCCTTGCGGGCCGCCGTAATAGCAGCACTATCTTTTTGTTCTAAGTAATGCAATATTTCCTGCAAAGAATCCCAGAGGCTGTACACATCCAGGCCGTAAAAACCTACTTTCTCGTTTTCGGGTTTGGTAGCGTTGTGCTGCTTTAGCCAGTCGGTAAGCGCGGCTACTTCCCAGTTGCCCCACATCCAGGTGGGCCAGCGGTTGTAAGTTTGTAAAACCTGTAACGATGTTGCCTCTGCCGGACCGTGACCTTTAATAAAATTATTCACTTCAAAACAATCGGGCCAGTCGCCTTCTACCGAAATAAAATTAAAGCCTTTTTCCTGGATTAAGCGCTTGGAGATGGCCGTGCGCCAAGTGTAATATTCGGAGGTGCCGTGCGAGGCTTCGCCGAGTAAAACAATGCGGGCATCGCCAATTTCCTGGAGCAATAAATCTAAGTCTTGGGTGCGTTGCAGCGGATGATGGGGAATATTTGCCATAACAGATACTTTTGTTAAAACACCTTACTGGTATTTATGTACGTTATCGGCGGCTTTGGTTGCATTTACTAGTACCACCTCCTGGCTAATAATTATAACAATGGCAACACTTTTCCCGAAAGCAGTCGTAAAAGACAATCTGTAAAGCAGATTAAAAACACTTTAAGCACAAAAGCTATGCAAACAGAAGATAATAAACCACAAGGCTCGCAAAAAGAAGCCGAAGATAACAGCACCGAAGGCCTGACGAATAAATCGGCGGAGGAACAAGCCAGTTTTAAACAAGGTGGCCAGCAACGGGGCAATAGCCAGGGTGGCCAGGGCGGTAACCAAACCAGCCACGGCGACGAAAATCCCCGCCACGACGAAGGCACGGAATTAAGCGAATTTGCCCGCGAAGACAGCTAATTAGTTGTTCCAGATAAAAGCAGAAGGTCCGGTATAGCTTAGTTAATAGGCTTTACCGGACCTTTAATATTTTAAAAATATTAATTTGCAATAATTATTTCCCTCCTGCTAATGCTGTTAAGTTTTTTATAAACAACAAAACAGCATTACGCTCTATAATCCTATCTGGCAACATAAATAATTCATCTTTATTAATTAAAGAGATTAACTGCTTAATCAATATTTTTATTCATAGCCCTCTTGTATTCAAATATTCAAACAGCAGGTAAACGGTACGCACATTGCCCAAGAAAAATTAAGAATACAACGGGCCAAAAACCGTTTTGACCCACTAATTAATATTTAGCGGGCGTTTGATAAAAAAATAAAGCTAAATAGATCGAACATTTTTATGGAATATTCCTATTATAAAGTCATTTAAAAAGGCGAGAATATTTTTCTTTCCGCTTAAACAAACGCTGCTTCCAGATTAACGGACAAATATTTAATAGGCCTTTATTCTGGTTATTTATAACTAACTCACATTATTTTTAATTACAACTACCGGGTCTTTCTGGCGAGGCAAAAAGCCGGAATAAATAGTGCTTAAGGTTTTAGAATAATTTGGTTTTTATCATATCAAAAAATGTACAATGAAACATTTATTCTGGTATCTGCTCCCCTGGCTCTTGTTGGTGGGCGCCTGCTCTAAAAGTAAAGACGTAAAAGTACTTTATCCCTCTAAACTACAAGTCGGAAACCTGGAATATAAATTCCATTACAACCACGACCGGCTATACAGTATTACCTCGGTGCATAAAAATATTCACGGAACATTTACTTACACCTACTATGATGATTATTTTAAAGAACCCGACCACCCCTCTAAAAATGAAATTTTTGAAATGAGCTATGCTCCCGACAAAAATATTACCGGCTGGGACAGCCGTGATTCTGTAATTAGTAAGCAGGTTATGTACCAGGGAGATCTTGCTACTGGCCTAATTTTGCGGGAACATCAAAATGTATATTTCTACAGAAAAATGACTTCTACCCAAGACAATTCAAACGATCTTGTACGGCATACATACAACAAAGAAAATCAGCTTGTAGAATCGGGGTATTATACTTTAAACCGAGCTTATGACCCAATAGACACCGTAGGAATATTAACCAAACGAATAACGTATGGCTATGATAAAGAAAAGCTGGTTAAAGTCTCTTATTTACCGCCTAATATTGCCCAACCGTACCTGGTAATAGAAGTTGCCTACGACAATAAGCCAGGCTTCCTGAGAAATATTCCGGCCGAAGCCAGGTTTCTGCCTTTGGAATTGCCTTACCGGAAGCACAATATTGTTAGCTATAAAGTTACCGATGGCCAGGGTAAACTCCGGAAAGACTTATCGTATACCTGCACTTATACGTATAACCGCAACAATTACCCCAACACATTTACGCCTAAAATGCTTAACGGGCAGCAAATAAAGGGCTATATAGTTTATAATACCAAATCTCAAAGCGCCTCCAACGTAGCTTTAGCGAGATAAATTTAGACTGCGGCACCAATAATTTTGCCCCACAAATATTATTTACTCGCTCCGCAAAGATTTTACCGGGTTAGCGATAGCCGCCCGAATGGCCTGCGCCCCTACTGTGCACAAAGCAATGAGCAAGGTAGTTACAGCGGCAAAGGCAAAAACCCAGGGCTCAATATCTACCCGGTAAGCAAAATTTTGCAGCCACTGCCGCATCAGGTACCAACCCAAGGGCCAAGAAATAAAATTGGCGGCTAAAACCAGTTTTAAAAAATCTTTCGACAGCATGGTTATAATACCGCCCGACGAGGCACCTAGAACTTTGCGGATACTGATTTCTTTGGTGCGCTGCTCGGCGGTAAATAAAGCCAGGCCAAACAAACCCAAACACGAAATAATAATGGCAATGCCGGCAAAATATTTGGTAAGCTTACCTACCATGGTTTCGCTTTGGTAGCGATCCTGGAAAGCCTCGTCTAAAAACCGGTAAGCCGATGCATAGTCGGGGCTGTATTTTTTGGCTACCGCCTGAATGGCCGCTAAAGTAACCGGTAAATTATGACTGTTTACTTTTATAAGCGCCGGCGAAACGTACTGCGGATTTAAAACCAAGATGAGCGGCCCAATGGGGCGATGCAACGATTGCAGGTGGTAATCTTTCATGACCCCAATAATACGGCCTTTGCCTTTCCAGAAGGTTATTTCCTGGTGCAAAGGTTTATCCATTTGCATCATGCGGGCGGCGGCCTCGTTAATAATATAATTGGCGGTGTCGGTGGTTAAGGCTTCCGAAAAATCGCGGCCTTCTTTTAACCGGATATTCATGGTTTGGATAAAATCATAACCCACGTTTAACGCTGCCACCGAAGCCCCGTCTTTGGGTTTGCCTGGCCATTCAATATCACTGGAGGCACTGCCTACATCTAAGGGGTTACCGCTGCTAGCGGTAACGCTGCTTACGCCGGATATTTGGGTTAAATCGTGTTTAAACGCTTTAAAATGGTCGAGTAAATCTTTATCAAGGTTAAGCATTACCACATTGTCGCGGTTTATGCCCAGGTTCTTACTTTTAATAAAAGCTATTTGCCGGTAAATAACCAGCATGCCAATGATTAAAATAATGGAAAGCATAAACTGAAAAATAACCAAGCCTTGCCGCAGCAAAATGGCCCGGGGCTTAAATTTTAAAGTCCCTTTTAGCACCACCACCGGCTTAAGCGACGATAAAAACAAAGCCGGGTAACTGCCCGATAAAATGCCGGTAAGCACCGCCGTAATTAACAGCAGCGATAAAAAAGAAGATTGCCAGAAATGAACCGTAATATTTTTACCGGTAAACTGGTTAAAAAAAGGCATACACTGGTCGATGAGCAACACGGCAAAAAACATGGCAATAAAAGCCACCAAAATAGACTCGCCTAAAAACTGCCCGATTAAATGCCCCGGCGTAGCGCCAATAACTTTGCGTACGCCCACTTCTTTGGCCCGGTGCGCCGAGCGGGCCGTAGACAAATTCATGAAGTTGATGCTGGCAATAATTAAAATAAAAACCGCTACTACCGAGAATAAATTAACGTACTCAATCCGGCCACCGGCCTGCTTGCCGTTGGTAAACTCCGAGTATAAATACATCTCCCGGAAAGGCTGCAAAAACAATTCGTCTTTCTGTGAATCGGGTTCAGGGCTATATTTTTTGAGCAGGTTTTTCAGTTTGGCCTCTACTTGCTCCCGCGAAGCATCGGGCCGGAGGGTAATATAGGTTTTAAGGTTGAAGTTGCGCCAGATAAAATGATCGTTCCGGGATCTTTCGTAAAACTCCAGGGGTAGTACAAAGTCTACCTGCATAGAAGAATTTTGGGGCATATTGTACATAACCCCTGTTACCCGGAAATTACCCGCTTCTTTTATGCGAATAATTTTACCCACAGGGTTTTGCCGGCCAAAATATTTCTGTGCCAGGTTTTCAGAGATAACAATGGCATCGGGCGCCTGTAATACCTTTTTAGGATGGCCTTGTTTTAGCGGAAAAGAAAACATCTCGAAAAAATTGGCACTAACGTGCCAGCCGGCATTTTCCTGGTTTATTTTGTGCCCCACTTTAAACAAACCACCGGCATTATAATCGATCTTAACAATTTGGTCTATTTCGGGAATGGCTTTTTTCAGCACGGTACTGAGCGGGCCAGGCGTATTGGTACTGGTTTTAATTTCGCCCCAATGTAAATTAGCGAGTATCCGGTACAGGTAAGGTCCGTTCTTATGAAATTGGTCAAAGCTCCGCTCATCTTGTACCCACAACATCAGCAATATGCTGCAAGTCATGCCCAGGGCCAAACCAAAAATATTGATAAACGAAAAGGATTTGTACTGCAGCAGGTTCCGGATAGCTATTTTAAGATAGTTGTACAACATGGGGTTCGGAAACAGGCTTTACAAGTAAAATTTATTTAATACGGCTACTGCAGGTTAAAATGAGGCGTGTTTTATAACTGATTAAAATTACAAAATTTCTTATTTAATCTATATAAACTACATGTGAATAATTTTTTAAGATCCAGCTTAGTTCTTTTCATGATCCTGGTTTATCGAAACAGCTAAGTCTATTTTTATATAACTTTAGCATAACCTACTACAGACTCAGGAAAAGGCTCTTTAAACGCACTTACCAGTTGATACTAGCTATCTAAAATATTAATCGGGTTTATTAATTCTGGCTTTTACCTATCTAAGGCCCGTTTGGCATTACTTACGCCAGGAATATTGCTATTCGCTCCGCAACGATTTTACCGGGTTGGCTACGGCAGCTTTTAAGGCATGTAAGCTAATGGTTAATAAGGCAATAAATAATGCCACCAAAGCCGCCAGGCCAAAAGTCCACCAGGTAATAGGCGTACGGTAGGCAAAATCCTGGAGCCACTGGTGCATGCCGTACCAGGCAATGGGCCAGGCAATAATATTGGCCAGCAACACCAGTTTGGCAAAATCTTTCGAGAGCATAACCAGAATATTGGTTACCGAAGCCCCCATTACCTTGCGAATACCAATTTCTTTGGTGCGTTGCTCGGTGGTAAAAGAAGCCAAACCAAACAAACCCAAACAGGCAATAAAAATAGCCAAGCCGGCAAATACGCTAAATATACGGCCCAACTGCATTTCGGCCTGGTATTGGTTTTGCAGGGTGTCGTCCATAAAAGCAAAGCTAAACGGGTGTTTGGGCTCAATGGTCTGCCATTTTCTTTCTAGCTGCGTTAAAATATTATTAGTTTCCTGCCCCTGGAAACGCACCAGTAAAAACCCTGTCCGGTTGCGGCTAATGGTTAAAACCATGGGTTCTACTTTCTGGTGCAGCGACTGAAAATTAAAATCTTTTACCACCCCTACCACGGTATTTCCCAGCGAATCGGGGCCGCCGTAACTTACTTTTTTGCCCAGCGCCTCCGTTGCCGATTGCCAGCCGAAAGCCGCTACCGCCGCCTCGTTTAGCATAACGGTGCGCAAGGTATCAGTCACAAATTTTCTATCTAAAAACCGGCCGGCGGCCAGTTCCAGGTGCATGGTGGGGGCAAAGTCAAAATCGGCGGGCAATACATACCCAATCACCGACTCATTCGTGCGGCCTTCGCCAAAACGCCGCATTGGGGTCCGGAACCAACTGTCGCCGGCCGGGATAGAGGCCGCCAGCGAAGCCTGCTGCACCCCCGCCACCTGCAACACCTCTTCTTTAAAATGGCGGCTATTTTGGCGGTTTTGGTTGCCGGGCAGGTTTACAATTAATAATTGGTCCTGGTTAAAGCCCAGGCGTTGGTTTTGCACGTACAACATTTGCTTATACACCACAGCCGTGCCTACAATCATACCAATAGAAATGGCAAACTGCAGCACCACCAAACTTTTGCGCAGCCCGGCTCCTTGGGCATTCCCCACTAGTTTGCCTTTAAGTACCTGTATGGGCCGGAAACCCGATAAATAAAATGCCGGGTACAAACCGGCTATTAAACCGGCAAATAAAGTTAAGGTTATAAGCCCCAGCACTACGCTTAGGTTTTGGGTATAATTAATCTGGATATATTTGCCGGAGAGTTGGTTAAAAGCCGGCAGGCATAAGTGCAGCATAACAATGGCCAGCACCAAAGCAACCCCGGCCAGCACCAGCGACTCGCTTAAAAACTGCCGGATTAATTGTTTGCGGGTAGCCCCGATAACTTTGCGTACGCCTACTTCGCGCGAGCGGGTTTGCGAGCGGGCCGTAGCCAGGTTCATAAAATTAATACAGGCGAGTAAAATAATAAAAATAGCCAGCGCCGAAAACAAATAAACGTTGTTAATATCGCTCACCGGCCCCGGCTCGCCGCCGTAATTTGGGTTTAGGTGCACATCTAACAGCGGCTGTATGTGCAAAGCGGGTGGTGCCGAACCGCCGGCTGGCGTTGGTTGGTATTTTTTTACAAAACCAGGGAGTTTAGCCGCAAAAGCCGGAGCATTAAAGTTATTATTTACCAGCAGGTAAGACGTAACGCCGTAATTATACCAGGCATTTAAAAAATCGCGGCCAAACAACCGCATGGGGATCAGGTAAGCAGGCCGAATTTGGGTATTAAGGGGTATTTCGGCCAACACGCCGGTAACTTTAAGGCTATACGGCGACTGCACCTCCAGCTCCATTATTTTGCCGATGGGGTTCTCGGTACCAAAGTATTTACGGGCTATTTCCTGGCTGATAACAATAGGATTGGGCTCGCTTAAAGCCGTTTTGGGATTACCGGCCACCAATGGGTAATCAAACACTTCAAACAACGTAGAATCGGCAAAAAAGCCGCCGCTTTCGTACATGGTTTGGTTTCCGTAACGCATTAAATCGTTGCCGCTGGTCTGGAGCAAACGCACAAATTGTTTTACTTCGGGATAATCTTGTTTTAGCTGCGGCGCCATTGGTGGCGCAGTAATGGCCATATTTTCGGTTACGCCGTTGTTGTTTAACGCAATGGTGAGCCGGTAAATAGTAGCTGCCTGCCGGTGGTTCTGCTCAAAACTTAGCTCATCTTGTACATACAGCAGCATAAACATGCAACAAGTTATACCTACCGCCAGCCCAATAATATTGATAAATGAATACCCTTTGTGCCGGAGCAGGTTACGGACGGAAATCTTAAAGTAATTTTTCAGCATCTTAAACCAGGATTATAAAGACAAACCATAAATTACAGGTAGCTTGGGCGGTGCAACCAAAAGCAAACAGCATAATTCTTTACCAGAATAAGCGGCTTTAAAACTTTCTTCATTTTAAATGCCATTTATATATATTATTACAAACCAGATATTTACAAAAAAACAATTAAACAAATAAAGGTAATTTGTCCGGTTTTGATACAACTGTTTGTTCGGTAATATAACAAACTTAATTTAAGAAAAAAGACCGTACTTGCGGGCTGCAAATAACCGGCTGGGCAACTAATTTGCCGGCAAAACAAATAATTTAAAGATTTAGGTATTATTTTGCATTGCCAAAGCCAGAAACTAGGGTAAGCGCAGGAGATTTAAAATAAACGGCCACAACTAAAAAATATATTTAAGCTGATGAGTATATTTGATAAAACCTATAAATCTACCCTGGTGGCTTATTCGCCGCAGAATGAGCAGGAAGCCTGGCTAGCCATTATGCACGCCTGCATTGCCGTAGACGACGATGTAGCCGATGCCGAACTGGAAGAACTGGCGCAAATACTGGCTTGTAAAGATTTGTTTGAAGGCCACGATGTGCGCGCCTACTACAAAAATGTTTTGTACGCCCATGCCCAAATTGGCAGCAAGCGCCTCATAGATAACAGCGTAGACGCGGTATCGCCGGAAAACAAAGCCAATCTTTTTGCCATAACAATTGAGTTACTGCTCGCTGACGGTAAAATTGCCGATAAAGAAGAAGAACTGATTACGTACCTCTACTCGGCCCTAGACCTGGATACCGATATTGCCAAAAATATAATCCAGACTTTTTTAAATAAAATCCGCGAGAATCCGGGTACGTAAAATATTACCGCCAATCTACTAGCCATACCCAATAGTTATAAGCATATACTATACTTTTATACTTTTACACTTTTCATGTTGTTATTTTTGTTAGCGTAGCTTTGTTATGGGTAGAGTTAGCGTCGCGCTCTCCGCACAACATAAGGCCAATATTTAGAAAAATGATGCTTGTGGTGTCAGGAAAACAGCTGATAGCTGGCCTAACCTATGGGCCAATCCTTAATTAAATAAACTTAAAACTACCTAACCCGCTATTTAAGGTCTTGCTAAAGAATCTGCCCACCTAAGTAAAAAATATTCTTCAGCCACCAAAACTTAAAATATTCACTTACAAATATTTACCACCTGTTTACCTGGCTTTAGTAAGATTAACGCAGACCAATCCTGGTCTTAGGTGCCGGAAAAACCTGAATTAAATCTCCCGATTTCCGGAAAAATTGCTTTAATTAGATAAATTCTTTTTTCTGCGTACCATTTTTATTCATGGCATCCATGAAAATATTTCTTTCTTCGCTTCGGACTTTTTGGGTAGTGGGTTTGTGCTGGTTGGTTTCATGTTCCCAATCTTCTACTTCTGAACAGGCAGAGGAGGCTGCCGCAGCAGCGTACCCGCAGTTTGATAAAATAGTAGCCCTGGTTAACCCCGAAAGAGCCAAAAAACAAGAACAACAACTAGATTCTTTATTCAAAAACCTCCATAAAACCAGAGGCTTTAACGGCACCGTGCTGGTAACCCAATACAACCAGGTGCTGTACAAAGGCGCTTTTGGCTACGCCGATTTTGGCAAAAAAGACACTTTAACCACGCAACAGCCTTTTCAGTTGGCCTCGGTGAGTAAGCAATTTACCGCCATGGCTATTATGATGCTGCAGGAAGCCGGTTATTTAAATTACAACGACGAAATACAACGCTTTTTCCCAGATTTCCCGTACGAGTGTATTACCATCCGGCACTTACTTACGCACCGCTCGGGCTTGCCCAATTACACCTATTTTACTGAGCAATACTGGCCCGACCGCAAAGCTTTTATCAGCAACGAAGAAGTTATCCGGCTCATGACCCAGCACAAGCCGCCCGTGTACTACCAACCCGATAAACGGTTTAATTACAGCAATACGGGCTATTTACTCCTGGCCGCCATTGTTGCCAAAGCCTCGGGTAAGCCTTTTCATGAGTTTGTAGAGCAGCATATATTCCGGCCGTTGGGCATGAAAAACAGTTGGGTACTCACCGACAAACAAACCGAAATTCCGGCTGGCTATACGGCCCGTCGGCGCAAAAGGGAAATTGATTTTCTGGATGGCGTACAGGGCGATAAAGGCATTTACTCTACCGTAGAAGATTTATATAAATGGGACCAAGCCTTGTACACCGAACAACTGGTAAAACGGGAAACGCTGGAAGAAGCATTTGTAGGCTCAGAAAAAGAAGCTAAAAAAGAAGATTACGGTTTTGGCTGGCGCCTCCGAAAACTTGCCGACTCCGAGCCGGTGGAGTACCACGGCGGCTTGTGGCACGGGTTTAATAATTATTTTATGCGCAACCGCAAAGACCACAGCGCCATCATTGTACTTAGCAATGTAACCAATGGCAGTTTGGCAGTTTCTTTAAACCGATTGCAGCCGGCCATATCATCCTGCTGGCCTGTAGCTTTGGAATGTACTGCGTCGACAGCAGGGCCATTTTCATCATATCGATGAGCCTGCTTAGCTTGGGCGCAACAGTCGTTACGCCATACCTCGTAGCAACGGCTACAAAAATTGATGCTACGGGGCGAGGGGCAGCAATCTCCGGATCGGTAAGCAATCTTGGTTATGCTGCCGGTCCCGCGGTTGCGGGTATGGCATTAAAAGCAGGCAGTCTACCGGCGGTAGGATGGTTGTCGGCGGCTGCGCTGATGATCGGTCTAACAGCCATATGCGGCGTGCTTCGAAAGAGCGTCGGAACGCGGAAAATCATCCCTTTGGAAGGTTAAGAGAGTCGTCCCGAACCTTGGCGAGTTGCGAGCGGTTTGCTGACGCAATATACGACTGCCTTTGTTCATGGAGGGCGCCTTGGACGCCCAACGTGTGCTGCGTGGAAGAAGTTATATGTGCACGCGCTTGCGGCGAGATGATGAGTTCTTGCCGTGATGGCTACCAGCTTCACTCGGATACGAGGAGAGCGCCACGCACGCCAATTCGACGTCTGCCATCAATTTTTTGGAGTCTTCTTGTGCGAACCACGAGACGGTAATCCCGTCAATCAACATTAGACTGAGGCGCGAGAGTGCGTCGAGCGTCTTTGCATCGGGTGTTGGTTCAGATGTCTTAAGTCTTTCGCGCGTGCTTTCGAGCGACAGTCGATACGTGTCAATTGCCAATTTCGGCTGATGG
>NZ_JBMQUD010000046.1:0-36029 GCF_057359045.1 Adhaeribacter sp. | reverse complement strand
TGCTACGGCCGACGGCCTTGCACGCCTCATGCACGAGGCCGTTGTGGTGCATTATAAATATGAAAAGAATACTTCTATCGCTATCGTTTTTGGGATTGCTTAGTTGCTCCACAGAACAGCCAAAAGAAAATAATACTGGAAAAGGAAATTCGGTTCTTCCACAAGAAGCTATATCTGTAAAGGATTCAACCAAAATTATATTAGCTGAAAAGTTAGAAGCTTCTCCTCAAGAAACAGAGGAGGCTCGACAGCTTAAAGACATAGCGACCTCTTTCCACCGCTGGTATATCAAGAATGTAAACAATCCAGACCCCAAGACACCAATTGAAGTAAAAATCGTGGAAGGCAATGCAGGAAAAAGCAAGGTAGAGTACGAGCCATACTTTGAACAGCTAAGAAAGCTGCCCACAGTTTCAGATAAATTCATCCAGCAAGAGAAACAAAGGGTTTCAGGCTGTGCTGAACATATAAGCAAAGTTGACTGGTCAGTTTATAGTGAAGCGGATGCCAACGAGTATGACAAATATTGCGACTGGCTCTACTATTACTATTGGATAAGGAGCCAAGAGCCCCTTACCGACGTGGAAGTTAGCAAACTGGAAAAAAGGGGTGACAGCTGGCTTGCCACATTAAGGTTCTTCGATAATTATGAGGACAAGAAAAATTACGCCGACCATTACCACCCGATTGTCAAGCTCGAAAAAGAGAAGGACAATTGGAAAATAGCTCAGATAACTTGGCAAGAAAAATAACGCACCACAACACTGTATAATAAGCATGTTCCGGCCGACGGCCTCACACGTTTTTTATACTAACCGTTGTGCGGCATGTAAAGAATAGAAATGAAAAGATTACTTATATCAATTGGGCTGCTTTTTATTTCAAGTCAGGGGTTTTCTGATACTCTGGATTATTGGCATGTGTACTACAACGAAAAAGTAATTGCCAAATTCAATGCTGTTGCTAAAAATTTGACAATAAACCTACCTTTAAATAAAATCAAGAAAGAAGACAATATAATAATCCGACATGGAGACGACACTCCTTGCCATAGCTGCAGGTTCTTTCTACTTGTTAGAGATGAAAGAAAAAGGAAGTTAGGAATTACTGAAACAAAAGAGTTCTGGGGGAAGCTATCAATTTCTCTATCAGATTTAGCAGAGATTGCAAAGAAAAATCAAGGTAAGCGGCTCGATTTTTATTATTTTGAAAAAGAAGTTACTGGAAAGAAAAGCTCAGAAAAGTTGGTTTTACAAGTAGTACTAAAATAAAAAACACGACCGCACAACAACGTGTAAACGCTAGCTTCAGCCGACGGCCTCGCCGTCGTTTACACAAGTACGTTAGGTGCAAGAAAAAATAAATGTCTGAAACTATAAAATTAATATCTATAAAGGGTCGATTTGCTTACGGAGTAACGTGTTTAGAATATTTTCTAGATAAAACTGGTGTGAATAATGAAAGCCTAATACAAAAGTTGCTTGAAAGACTATGGGAGTATCCACCATCCAATAGACTAGACCTGTGGGAGGAAAAAATAGAAAATTATATTCCTGAATTTGTTCTTAACGCTAATTTTAATGAACTAAAAGATTTAACAATAAAAGAAATTGAAAATTTAAAGGCATTATATCAGTCTTTCCCCAAAGACTTAATTGACTTAATTGATAATGTTATCGAAATAGGTCGTTGCAATTTGTATGCAGGAGTGGCAGGATTTAGTGAATGTACATTGAACGGTGTTAATACTGTAATTGCAATATTAAAAAATAATCAAATTGCACTTCCTGATTTAAAGCCATTTAAAAAGTTTAAGTTCACTGATTATCATGGTTGGGGAGGTTGCTTTAGCAAAACAGATATTGAATAAAAATTCCAGCACCTAACCCAATGTATACTAAACCCTTGCTTCGCTTCAGGCTTAGCATATACGCGGCCCGTTGGTGGTAATATTAATGATTAATGTAAAGTGAATCTATTAACCCTAATTTTCAGGAGTATTCCATTAATAGCAGTAGGTGTTTATTTAGTTTATGAAGCAACCAAAGAACCAAACGAAGATTTTATTTTCGACGGAGTTTGGATGTTGGGAAAGGCTATTATCGCAATTATTGTTCTTATTTGGACTTTTAATAACAATAGAAAAGAATTTGCTGAAACAAAGTCTGGGTTAAGCTTTCTACCAATTGTAACAGGAATTACATGCTCCATTATATTTTATCTTTTTCAGGCTAAAGAAAATCCATCTATTTTATTTGCAGGGCATGATGGTGGCTATAACGGAGCATCTATTGATTTAAAGGCCGATGGGACTTATAAGTTTTCAAACAGTAGTGGATTAGGAAGTACTTATACTTATGGGCATTACAAGTTAAAAGATAGTATAATCACACTTGATAAATCTATTATTGATAAAGTAATAGAAAGTAATAAACTTGTTATTAGGCCTAATACAAATACTTTCCATCCAGAAAATGACACGTTGATATATCAGTTAGATGAAAATGGAAGAACAAAAGGAACAGCTATAATATTTACAGTTCACAAAGATAGAAGAAATAAATAAAAGTACTCCCACCAACATTGTATAAACGACTGCAGAGGCCGGAGGCCGATGCTGGCGTTTATACTAGACCGTTAGGCAATATCAATGAAAATGAAAAATAAAGGACTTTTTTTATTAGGAAATCTTTTTTAACCTTTGGATGCATCACTAAACCGAAGTCAACTAGTTCGAAGCAAAAAAAAGAATCCGCTGATAGTTTTGGACGGAAAAGTTATTGGAGATACAACTGCTCTTAGAAAAATAAATCCAGAAATAATAGAATCAATAGAAGTTATAAAATATAGTGATAAGAATAGTGAATTCTTAGACAAATTCTATGGACTAGGCGCTAAAGATGGTGTTATAAAAATTGTAAGCAAGTTAACTTTAGAAGATAAACAAAAAGCAATGGCAATAAAGTTAACCCAAGAATTAGAATGCTATGAAAAGTTACCAGAACAATATCTATTTGTTAAAAATGGGATACTTGTTTCCAAAAGTGAAATTAAAAATCTAAAAGAATTAACCTCCATAGAATTAATAGCAGTGGAACGTTTAAAATTCGAAACTGCCAAATTAATTTATGGTAAAGATGCTAAAGAAAATACTATATTAATAAACACTAAAAATGTAATAAAGGAATAACACTACCTAACAAAAGCTAAAAAGCATTAAAACGCTCTTTAGCCACAGCCCGTTGGGTTTAATTTATAATATTATATAACTTTGGAACGAGCAACAGATGTAATAGTAGTTGAGTCAGAGGAGCACATTCCATCTATTGCAACTATCCACTCCATCCCAAGGGGTAAGTCACTAAAGCTATTGTTTGGAGCATCCGTTCTTAAACAGCGCGGTGAGATTGGCAAAAGATTAGGGGAAGAACTCACAGAGTTTAAAGTTGCCGTCCATACTGTTGAACCTGAAATCAACATAGCCAAACTGATAACGGACCAAGAGATAGAGGAAAACCAAACTTTTTTCGAGCAGTGTGCAAAGGATTACAGAGCTTTAGGAGAAAACCTAATCTTTAGATTAGCTAAAAAGCTAAAGGTTGATTTAGACAGGGATTTTCCTTTAGGTACTTTCTATGAATTGAAAATGCCTTCGGGACACATGGGTGAATGGAGGTATTATGTTCATGGCTTTCACTGTTTCTATGAAAATACAATTACCCAGCAATACATTGAGGTGCCGCTGGTGTTCAGCTATGAGTTCGGCGACTTAGACCCATATTTCTTCATTGGGTTTATAAGGTCTACCAAAGCATATTACCCCTTGCCTGTTGATATTTATGATGATTACGCTGAAGGTGTAAGGATTCTGGAAAAAATGCTTTCCCTTGGGAAATTTGAAAGTGTCCATTCCAATGTAGGTAATCATTTCGGCGTGGTCGTAAAAGATAGGGTTAAAGTAGAAATAACTCCTTACAGAGAAGGTATTTTCACAAGAAGTAAACCTAAATTTAATCTATGGAGATTCCTGGGGCTTAAATAAAAACGTACGCACAGCAAGGTGCATAAGCCATGTCACGGCCGACTGCCTCGCACGTCTTATGCACTAGACGTCAGGCGTTACTGAGAATTTATTTTAAAGTTTATAGGCACCCTCATCAACCATTTTTGCATCTGAACTATAAATAACTAAAAAGACAAGTATTATGCTCAAAACACTATCGCTGCTAGTTTTTGTTTGCCTCTATCAATTTTCAAGCTCTTTTGGTAAACACAATCTTCATTATTTAGAAAACGAAGCTTTATTCAGTAGCCTCAAAAATAGTCTAGTTAATGCATCAACTAAAGGTAAAATTACCAATGATACGTTACATTTTGTTCTTGATGATGATTTTATGTTTTATCCTTTTGGATCATTTGATAATATTAAAAACCTGCAAAACTCACAGCCAAATTCATGGATTTTTAATAAAAGAATGGTTGCCCCTTACAAAGATAAAACCCATAAAAAAGAGAAGATTTATTACTTAAATACTAAAAATAGTTTTCTGGGGGCATATTTCAATGAGAACTCCAAAAAATATGAAATAGTAAATTCTATAATAATGGACAATGAAATGTCATTAAAAAATGGAGTTTCACTAGGTATCACTAAAGAGGTCTTATTTAAGGCCATTAAGATTGATCCAGGAAAAGGCATTGCTGCCATAAATGTTGTACAGCTAGAATCATCAAACAAAGCCATAAATCACTATTATAGGTTTGCTGACAATAAGCTAGCAGCAATTGTGATTTTATCAGAGCATTTCTATAAAGTTAAATAATCAATAATAGCTTCGCACAACAGTACCTATACGGTAGCTACGCCACCGCATAGGCTAGAACGTTGGTATTAATTTATAAGATGAAAAAAATATCTATTATCCTAATAGCTGCACTATTCGGTGTTTCTTGCTTTAGAAAAAAAGCAGTAGATTTTTCACGTACTGATTTAAAGAACGAAAAAGAAGAAGCGACTTCACAGCCAACTTTGCCTTTTCTATTATCAGAACTTGATACAATAATTGTGAAAGATTACACATTACGTTTAACCCAGATTTCTAAATCAGATTTCCAAAAAAATAAACTTATAAATCCTGATTCCTCTGAATCTAAAAACATACTTTCCGACTCAGCAAGAGTGAAAAGGATTGGCAGGAAGCTAGTATTTAACATTCCTTCTACTCAGAAACAAGTAATACTGGAAGATACTTCACCTGAACAAGAAACAGAGGCAGAAGATGCTTTAGTAAGATACAAGTATTTAGATAATCTTAAAGATATTTCTCAATGGCTTGTATATTATGCCCTTTGGGAGGGTTCCGGCTACTTGCTGATAGACCAAAGGACTGGTAACAAAAGAACTGTTTACGGCATACCGGCAGTCTCACCAGATAAGAAACTATTTATTTGTGGCTCAGCTGACTTGGTTGCGGGCTATAACCCAAACGGACTGCAATTATTTAAAATTAATAATAGCAATATTGAGCTTGAGTGGGAAAGGGCGCTAACAAAATGGGGGCCAGAAAAATTAATTTGGGAAACTAAAAATAGTTTCCTAGCGGAACAGATTATGATGGACTCAGACCATAACGAGCAGACTAAATATATTCGCTTGACTTTAAAGAAAAACTAATGCCAACACAAGCTAAAGTACACTAAAGCGTGCCTTAGCCGCGACCCGTTACTATTAATTTGAAATTAAAGAAGACTTTAATCTTCAAATCACCTGTAAACTACATGGGAAGAGAAACATACACATATAAGCTTGATAAAGAAAAAATCAGTACTAACCTTATCATGTTATTATTGAACGAAACACAAATCCCAATTAGCTTCACTAATTACATTTCACAGGAGATTAACCCACCGCGTGCTGAATATAATCGAAAGTATAAAACGGAATATTACCCACGCTTGGATGCCTACCGAATAGTAGAAAATTAAAAGATTTGCAAAATTTAGCTACTGTTTCTGATGTAGCTTTATCTTATAATTGGCTCTGGAAGATATTCAATTTCGGCAACATAACTGCGGAAGAAACCAATTCTATATTAGAGTATTATGGATTTACAGAAATGTATGAAATTGGGCAAAAAGATAAATGCTGGGTCTATGGAAATCAAATGGCTGAATATAAAGATAGGAAAGCGTTAGACTCTTCTAGTTATAATGGTAATTTATTACCTATATACTTCTGAATTTTATAAAAAATATTTAGCTTATCTTCTAGTGCTTTTAAGTAAAATATGTTTAGATAAAGACTATAAAAACAATGATTTAGATTATACAGTTAAAGAATTAGCCTTTCTAAACAAGTATGAAACTAACAAAGTTTTAGAGCAGCAAACGGAAAAAGCATTAGAGTATATAAGAAATGAAACTAAAGAAGAGGATTAAAATGAAAAAGGGGAACCTAATTACCGCCGGTCTGCAACAGCGAGTCATTATCTTGTAGCATATCAAATGTTTCATCAGATTAAGGAAGTTCAGCAAAGCATAATAGACTACCATGGTAAGATCTTCATCTTTGATAGCTTCTGACATTTAAATAAATACCATTCTTCGAGAAAAGAAGAAAATTAAATTAAAATAATGAAGAAGTCAAACCAGTTATAAGGAGGTTATTAAATAAAAACAGTTGCTAACAGAATAACTTTTAAATGATTTTTGAAATCAAATATTTTGATTAGCGCAAGAATTTGGCAACTATATAAAAAACAAAAAGCCTGAACCATATTGGTCCAGGCTTTTCTTTTAAAGTATTTTATTATTAACGGTTAGAACCAGTGTTAATCATGGCGCAACGGAAACCAATGGTAGCAGTAGCTGAATCCTGGGCCATAAACCGGCGGGTACCCGGCGATAACCAGTAAGCTACGTCTTTCCAGGAACCACCTTTATACACGCGCACTTCGTCGGTAATCAAAGATTCAAAGCCACCAGCCGCACCCGCTGCATAATCAGTTGCCGGGTCGGTGGTACCACCAGAACGGCGTACCGGGTTCAGGTCTTCTACATCCTGGAACGATAACGGCCGGTACACATCTTGTACCCACTCGTTTACGTTACCTGCCATATTGTACAAACCAAAATCGTTGGGTGGGTATGAATACACGTATTCGGTAATCATCGCACCATCGTTCAGGCTACCGGCAATACCGGCGTAGTCACCGCGGCCGCGTTTAAAGTTAGCTAAAAACTGCCCCTGACGTTTGCCATACGGGTTACGCAGTTGGTGGCCGTCCCAAGGATAAATACGGCGGTTGGCCTGGTTCTCGTCTTCGTCTAACTGGGTACCAATCATAGCCTGGGCAGCGTATTCCCACTCGGCTTCGGTTGGGAGCCGGTAGTTAGGCAAATGCATACCCGACTCTATAGAAAGGTTATTTCCGCCTTCGGCTGGTGCTTCGGCATCACCGCCAGATTTTCTTTTACCAAAAATACCAAATTTACGTTTGCCGCCGGTAGTACCACCAGAAGCTAATTTCTCGTTTACTTTAGCCGAACGCCACAAGCAATAATCGTTGGCTTGTTCCCAGCTTACCCCTACTACCGGGTAAAAACGGAAACCAGGGTAACGCAGGTAATATTGCTTGTATGGGTCGTTAAAAGAAAGTTCTCTTTCCCAAACAGTTGTATCGGGTAAAGCCGAGCGGTAAAATTCTTCAGCAGAATCTCTTTTTACAAACATCAGGTACTCCAGCCAGTGAATGTTGGCCACCTCGGTTTCGTCCATAAAAAAAGAGGCAATGGTAACCGTACGTTCAATGTTGTCGCGGGTCATGGCTACATCTTCTTCACTGGAACCCAAAGTAGTACGGCCCCCTTCAATAAATATTAAACCCGGCCCTTCCGGCATATCGGCGTAATCTGCCACCTGGAAGCCTTCTTCTTCGTTGTATTCAATACCGGTTTTGGTACTGTAGCGGCCCGGATCGGTACTGGATGGGTTCCCGCGTTTGTTACACGATGCCAGGAGCATAACGCCGGCGGCAGCGTAGGTTACGTACTTTAAAAAATTCATAAATATTTATTCATTACCTGTTTGGACAAATTTAATAAGAACTGCTGTATAATTTGCAATATTATATAAAATTAAATAGATGGCAAAGCTATTCGTTTATAATTTTTTCCGGAAACCCGTTTTTTAAATATTTTATTATAATCTATCTTTTCAAAAGATAATGATATTTCGTGTGCGCCTCCGTTGCGGGTGCCAAACGGCGAAACCGGCACGTCATAACTGTATCCAATCTTCCACGGATCAAGCACAATACCCGCAATTAAACTAACCGACTGATCATACGCATAATTGCTCAATAAGGGTAAGCCGCGGTACAATATTCCAAACGTAAAAGGTGTATAGGTAGTATATACCGCAATATCACTTTTTTTAAAAGGCCCTTGCTGGGTATACGTAATACTGGGCGTCAGGCTCCACTCATGCGGCTTGTTCAGGTAATAATATTTATTTAGTACCCATTTATAGCCGCCGTTCAGGATTATTTTCGCCGGTAAAACCGATTCCTGGTTAAAACCGGTGTTGGGCCGGTTTAAATGCTGCCCCGCTAAACTAACCCAAAAATTATTGTTATACAGCACTGCGCCTGTACCTACGCTTATATACCGCACCGGGTCGTAAAAGTTTAACTCCAATGAATTAGGGTTGGTCGTACCGTCGTCGTTTAACTGGTCGCCAAACGTCAGGCGGCTGTAATCCAGGCGCTGCGAATTATAACTCAGCTGCATACCTACGCTAAAAAGTAAATTTTCGTTCCAGTTGGCCTGGTAAGCATATTGGCCGCCTACCTGAAATTTACCCAGACCGCCCTCACCGGCTTTATCCGAAGACATGGTTAAACCCACCGAAGAGGTTTGGTTGCGCAGGCGATAATAACCGGCAAACTGGTTCGTTACAAAGCCTTTGGGTAAACTGGGCCACTGGTTCCGGTAAGTTAAAATGCCGCTGTAATCGGCGTGCAAGCCTGCATAAGCCGGGTTCAGGTGCAGCCGGTTAGCGTATTGCTGGGTAAAATGCAGGTCCTGGGCCTTACTGGAAAAAGCAACCAAACCGAACAGGCATAATATTTGAATAACCTTAAATTGCATGAAATTTTTTAAACGTTGCCAATGTATAAATTCCGGTAAAAATTGGCTACGCTAAAACAACGATGGCATAAGCGCTTCGGTATAAACGCCCGTATTTTATTTAAAGTACAAAACAAAGCGGGAAAATTTTGCCTAACTTCGTTCTATTGTTCCGGGCTTTAATTACCAGCTATATTTTTTATTTTACCAGGAAAATAGAAAAGCTTAGTTTTTCGCCGGTAAAAATAAAAATATAACCTTATTTATATAGGTATTGTTTTCAGATTCGTAAATAATATAAAACAACACCGAACCATAATCCTATAAATATACATTATGAAAAAGCTTTTTATTGGTCTTATTATTTTGGTGGTAGTGCTTTTTGCCGCCGCTGCCTTAACACCTTACCTGTTTAAAGATAAAGTAAAGCAGGTATTGGATAAACAAATCGAAAAAAGTGTAGCTGCCAAGGTTATTTATAAAGCCGATGACGTGAGCCTGAGCTTGTTCCGGCATTTTCCTAATTTGTCTTTAACCGTAAATAATTTAACGGTAGTTGGTATCGATTCTTTTCAGCGCGATACCTTGGCCGCTTTGCCGGCGTTTAGCATGGGCCTGGATTTAATGAGTGTAATATCCGGCGACGAGCTAAAAGTTAAATCGATAAACCTGGAGGAGCCCCGCATAAAACTGGTGGTGCTTAAAAGCGGCAAAGCCAACTGGGATATTTTTAAAACCGATACCACCGCCCAAACACCTACCGATACAGCTACCAGCGAGTTTAACATGGCTATTAAAGGCTGGAATATTAAAAACGGCACCTTTATTTACGAAGATTTAAGCATACCCCTGGGGCTGGTGGCGCACCAGGTAAACCACAGCGGCAGCGGCGACTTTGAGCAGAATATTTTTGATTTGGTATCTAAAACTACAGCCACCGGTTTTACCATGACCTACGGCGGCGTTAATTATTTAGAAAATACCCAACTCGATGCCGATGTAACCCTGGCTCTGGACTTAAATAAATCGCAGTACACGTTTAAAGAAAATAAAATCAAAATCAACGAGTTTCCGTTTGGGTTTAATGGCTCTATTTTAATGCCCACCGACGACATTGACCTGGACCTGACTTTCCAGGCGGCGGAAACGGGCTTTAAAAATATTTTGTCGATTGTGCCGGGCATGTTTACTGAGAAGTTTAAAGACATCCAGACCGACGGGAAAATGGCGTTTAAAGGCTATGTAAAAGGCCGCTTTAACGAAACCTCAATGCCGGGTTTTGGTACGGAGTTGCAGGTAGTAAACGGCCGTTTTAAATACCCCGAGTTGCCGCAGGCTGCCACCAATATTAACATAGATTTAAAAGTAGATAACCCCACCGGCGATATAAACAAGACCAACATTTGGGTAAATAAATTTCATTTGGATTTAGGCAAAAATCCTGTAGATGCCCAGGCAGTAATTCAGGGCCTGGAACCCATGCAGGTAAACGGCAACGTAAAAGCCAACATCGATTTAACCGAAATGACAAAAGTTTTTCCGGTAGAAGGCATGACCTTGCGGGGCTTATTAAACCTGAACGGTACCGCCAAAGGTACTTACAGCAAAACCCAAATGCCCGTGGTTAGCGCCCGCCTGAACCTGGCCAACGGCTTTATTAAGTCTAAAGATTTTCCGGCGCCTATTCAAAACCTGAATCTTTCTTCTACCATTTCGAACACTACCGGCAACACCGACGATACCCGTATTGTAGTAGATAAATTTAATATGCTGCTCGATGGCGAGCCGCTGCAAGGCCGGGTAACCATCCAGGATATAGATAAACCGGCTTTTGATGCCCAGATAAAAGGCGTGCTGGATTTAACCAAACTTACTAAAATATTTCCGCTCGAAGGCATGACTGTAACCGGCCGCATTAATGCCGATGTAGCTACCAAAGGCAAAATGACGGATATTGAAGCGGGCAAATACGCCAATATTACGTCTAGCGGTACCATGCAGGTAAATAATTTAACGTACGTTAGCACCGATTTGCCGCAGGGCATGAAAGTAAACGAGGCCCAGGTAGTATTTAACAACGAAAATATTAACGTGCAGCGCATGAACGGCGCCGTAGGTAAAAGCGATATTCAGGTAAACGGCACCATCTCTAATTACATGGGCTATCTGTTCTCTAAGAACCAGCCTTTGCGCGGTAATTTAACCCTTAACTCTAAACGGTTTGATATAAACGAGTGGATGGTAAGCGAAGATACCGGTAAACCTGCCGAAACGCCCGCCGAAGGTGTGGTAGAAGTACCCGCCGACCTGGATTTTGTTTTAAACACCTCTATAGGCGAAGTTTTGTACAGTAACATGAAGTTAAACAATACCCGCGGTACCGTTATTATAAAAGACCGGATTGCCCGCCTGGAGAAAGTAGCTTTTAATACCTTGGGCGGAAGCTTTGTTACTACCGGTACTTACAATACCCAAAACCTGCAGCACCCCCAGTTTTCGGTTGGCTTAGATATAAATAACCTCGATTTTAAATCGGCTTACAACACCTTTAATACCATTAAAGCTTTGGCACCCATTGCCCGGTTATTAGATGGGCAGTTCTCTACCACGTTTAATTTTTCGGGTGAGTTGGGCAAAGACATGATGCCGGTATTTAGTACTTTAACCGGTAAAGGGGTGGTGGAAGTAATTAAGGCCGTGGTTACCAACGTTAAAGTGCTGGAACGCATTAGTGAAGTAACTAATTTTGATGAAGTCCGGAACCTGGTCGTAGAAAATAAAGATTTCAGCGCCGAGATTGTAGGCGGTAACCTGGTGGTAAAACCTTTCGATATAAATGTACGCGACATAAAAATGACCATTGGCGGCACCAACAGCATTGATGGTAAGTTGGCTTACGTTACGGCCCTGGATGTGCCCACCGGCAAAGTGGGCAACGCTTTAAACGCCAAGCTTACCTCGCTTACCGGTTTGCAAAATATTAAAGGTACCGACCGGTTAACCTTAAATTTAAATATTGGTGGTACGCTTACCGAGCCCAAAGTAGCCTTAGCGGGTGGTTCGGCCAAAGGCCAAGCCAAAGAAGTAATCCAAAATGTAGTGCAGGCTAAGCTCGAAACCGCTAAAGATAAGCTAGAAGTAAAAAAACAGCAGGTACAGGATAGCTTACGGGCCGAACTGGACCAGAAACGCATCGAAACCGAAGCCAAAGCTAAAGTTGAATTAGAAAAAAAACGGGCTGAGGCGGAAGCGCAATTGAAGCAGAAAGCCAATGAGAAATTAAATTCTTTGTTTAACCGCGGCAAACAAACAAAGCCTGCCGCTACTCCGGCGGCGGCTCCCGATTCTGTTAAATAATACGCTTCTTTTACTGCTTGTAAAAATAAAAAAGTTATATTTGCAATGGCTGTTAAAATGGAGTTGACAAAATTTTAATTAATGAGTCAGCTCCTTTTACGGCCATTTATTTTTTATTCTGGTTTATATCTACCTGCCCCACTACTCCCGTTTTTGTAATAAATTGATTTCCAATAATAACAGCCAATTTATTTAAGAAAAGAAATCAATATTAAAAAAGAGAACTTTATAAAACCGGTTAAAACTAAGGGTATTGTTGCTATCTATTTAAAACAGAAGCCGTAACATTAACCAGGTAAATTAAAATATTGGCGGGCTAAACAGCTAGGTTTTGGTTTTCTTGTTTTAGCGTCGGTTTTACAGAATCAATTAGATATTTTTAACCAGTTTACCTTTTTTCAGTATTTATTAGTTTACAAATAATGCGGCCAGGTAGCCGCTAATATATATGAATCCCAAAAGATTAAATAAACTTATCAGTGATAGTGGGTTTTGCTCCCGACGCGAAGCCGACAAGCTGATTGAACAAGGCCGGGTTACCGTTAACGGCCGCACACCCCAGGCTGGTACGCAAGTAACGGCTAAAGATAAAGTCCGGATCGACGGGGAATTATTGCACGTGCGTGAAGAAGAACCGGTTTTTTTAATATTTAACAAACCGGCTGGTATTTCTACGGCTACCGATACCAAAATAAAAAATAATATTACCAGTGCCCTTAATTACCCGGCTTCGTTGCTGCCGGTGGGTTTTCTGGACCGTGAAGCCGAAGGCTTGTTATTTTTAAGCAACGACACCGAACTGGTACGTAAGTTAAATCGGGCCGATAACAAATACGAAAAAGAATATTTGGTTACAGTAGATAAAATGCTGACTCCGGAATTTCTGGCCAAAATAAGCGAAAGTGGCACAACTCCCGGCGAGAAGAACCATGTAGTACGCGAAGCTCCTAACCGTTTCCGGATTGTGCTGGCTCCGGGTACCAACCACCACCTGAAAAAGATGTGCGAAGACTTAGGTTACAAAGCCGTGCACTTACAACGGATTAGATTGGCAGGTTTTACCACCACTAAATTGCCGGTGCGTACCTGGCGCGTGCTAACCGATACCGAGTTGGCTGAATTAAAAAGTATTTTGGGTACCCGCGCCCGGAAAGATTCTACTCCACGCCACCAAGACGAAGACTTCTATGATGAATTAATACCTGCACGGCCTGTTGCCCGAGCCCGTTCCGGGGGCAGAAAACCAAACCAAGCCGCCAATACCGGTCGCCGTGGGCCACAAAGCCGTGCTGCCGCCACTGCTGCGCCCGGAGCACCTGTTGATAAAAGTACGCCTAAAAGCCGCTTAAATCCGGTCAAAGGCCGTAAAACAAATACCCCAGGTGGTCGCCGGGGCCGGGCATCGGGTGGAAATTCCCGCAAAGCCCGTTAGTTTCAACAACAATAATTAAAATATTCCTGACGGAAGAATGTATAATAGCGGAATGTACTTTTATTTGATTGCTTAGTGCGCGTTAAATTAAAGAACTTGTTTCGGGTTTTATAAAATACATAAAATAGTAGTAACTGCTGCCATTGGTGGTGTTATCACCGCCAATATTTTAGCTTCTGCCCGACTAGTTGCCAGTGAAAACACGCAGCAAGGGCAAACGTTAATACCATTTCCAAAACTCTAAACAGCTTCAAATAAAAGTACATCTCTACCAACAAGATCATCTGAAATAGTTCGAAGAATTTCAGCATGATCTTGTGGATTTATTATTTAGACTAAAGCGCAATTCCTCCTGAATAGAGGAGTATAAATATCGCTGAAAGGCCTTACCCCTTAAGCCCCTTGCCCCATAAATATCGATAAGCCGCCATCCATGAAATAACTGGAGCCCGTAACGTAGTCTGAATCGGAAGAAGCCAGGAATACCGCCAACCGGCCAATTTCTTCAGGGTTGCCAGGCCGCTTCATGGGTATGTTTTCGGCTTTTTCTTCCCTTACTTCTTTATTATCTACGGCCTCCTGGTTCATGGGCGTTAAAATCATGCCCGGAGAAATATTATTTACGTTTATGCCGTCTTCGGCCAGTTCCAGGGCTAGGGTGCGGGTCAGGTTCCGGACAGCCGCTTTCGAGGCGCAATAATCGGCGGTGCCCGCCGAAACAATTTCTTCGTGCACCGAGCTTACGTTTATGATTTTGCCTTTGCCACCTTTTTGTTTCCGGTGCCGGATAAAGGTGCGGCAGCAGAAGAATGTACCGTACAAATTGGTGCGGATGGTACGGTCAAATACCTCTGTATCCATATCGGCTACGTTTATACCCGAGCCGTTTACAGCCGCATTATTTACCAGAATATCAACGGTATTAAATTCTTTTAAAGCTTGCGCAAATAAGTTTTCTACCGCCTGCTCATCGCTAATATCTACCTGCAATACTATTCCCTTGCGATTTTGTTTTTGTACCTGCGTTAAGGTTTCCTGGGCTCCTTCTTTATCTGACCGGTAACAAACAATAATATTGGCGCCTTCTTTGGCAAATTCAATGGCGGTAGCACGGCCAATGCCTGAATCGGAACCGGTAATAAGGGCTACTTTTCCGTTAAGTTTCTGCATAATATATACACGTTTGGGTAGTTGATTTATATAACTACATGGTTTAGACCCTTAAACATACTTGCCGGAAGCGCCTAATGTTTTGGTATATTGTTAAATGTCGGTAAAAAGATACATGAAAGCTGAGGTTAGTTCTATAGAGGTTAGTGCTAAATATGAAGTTCAAGAAATAAATTCGAGTATTTGCCCGGGTACAGTAGCCAGGTAGTCGGGTTGGTAGTGGCCGGGCTGCGGCCAGCCATCGTAACCCCAACCGGCCCAAATAATTTTAACGTTGTTTTTCTGGCAGGCAATTACATCGCGTTGCTCATCGCCAATGTAAATTATTTCTTGGGGCTGTAGTTTATAAAACTTTAAAAATTTTTTTATGAGTTTGTCTTTGCCAAATAAATTATGCGAGGTATAAACCGTACGAATAATTTCCAGGTGCTGCTGCTGCAAAAACTGCCGGATATTTTTTTCGGCGTTACTCGAAATAATGGCTAACTGGTAATTGCGCCGGCTGAGTTCCTGCAGTAACTCGCGCATGCCGTTTATAAGCAACACGTTGCTTAACGATTGGCGGTACCCTTGCACAAACTCCGAGGTAAGAAAGGGCAACCGGTACAATGGTACGCCTAAATAGCGGCACCTTTCGGTAATAGAAAGTTGGCGGAGTTCTTCTACATCGGGTAAGGTTATTTGTTTAAAAGCATTTTTTTGGGCGATTTGGTTGTATGTGGTTATAAAAGTTGCCTTTGAATCTACCAGTGTGCCATCAAAATCAAAGACAATATATTTTAACATACATACGCCGGTTAGTAAATTTATTCGCCTTCGTAAAAAGAAATTAAGTTACCAAAATAAACATCATCCCAACCGCTGGTAATATCGGCGTACGCTTCGTCGGGTATGTTGGTGTGCCGGAGTTCGGCCGAAGTGCCGTGTTTGTGCGGGTGTAATTTAATGGTTACAATAGAAGGTTCGGGTTGTTCCCCAAAGTACCACTCCTGAACTATTTTGCGCTCGGGTTCAAATTCCAGGTTTTTACCCGCTATGCTACCGTCGAATAACTCAAATTCGGAGCCTGGTTCGGTGGTCATAACGGCTGGCTCGCCAGACCACAACTGTATGGTTGCCGGATTGGTTAAAGCCATATAAACCTCGTCGGGAGCGGCCGGTACAATGTAATATTTTTTATAGTCTTGCATAAGTGCCCAGTTGGTTTTAAAAAGTCGTAAGTTAAATAAATATTTCGGGGCAAAACCAATCCGGCGTGGCACGCCCCCGGAAAAGTTGTACTGGGGTTCATTTATACGGGTATTATCTTGGCGTAAAGTTTACGCTGATAATTTATGTACATAAACATTATAACTACCAGGGCTTAAACGTACAACCCGTAATATGCCTAATTCGTACGGTTAGATTGCTTGTAAGAGTTTGTTTATAAGATTACTAGTAAAATTTAGGAGGCATTCAGAAACAAGGCAGCGGCACCAGATTAAGCTAGTACACAAGAAGCAATAAATACATAATATTTTTAGATAGTAGCTAAAGTAAGTAATTTGGCGTATGAAAGCGGGTAAACGGCCAGTAATTTGGGTACGCTGTTCGTAAATAAAAGCTATAGATTATAAAATATTACAGCACCACAGCGTTACACCACTGCCGCAACTTAGTTGCGCTAAAATTCAGCACAGCTTTAAAATGGGTTGCCGTGCAACAGTAAAGGGCCGTAACTTAAAAATGTTATTTAAATAAAATGAATATCAAACGCTTCTTTAAAGAAGATAAAGGGGGTTTTGGCGTATTCCTGATTTTAGTAATTATGGGGTTGGCGATTTACGCATTTCAGCGCGAAGATCCGGCCCGTGACTATGATATAACGTATACCGAAACCGAAGCAGAAAGCGACCAGCTAACAACTACGGTTCCTGAATATACCCGGCAAGCTATTACCAAAGCCAATTTACCCAACCCGGTAACGAACCACGAGGCTATAGAAGCCAAAGCCGATAGTATGGCTGCCCGCGAGGCCGAAAAAGAACCGGTGAAGCCCGAGGTTGCTGCCGCTGAAACCAAGACCAAGTCCAAAACAAAGCCCAAGCCTGTTGTTAAGAAAAAAATGACTCGGAACGAGTTAATCCGGCGTAAGCTAAAAGCAGGCATGACCGTAAGGCAAGTTGCCAAAGCCACTGGCATCGATAAGAAGTACATCCGCGATCTGAAAAGAAAAGAAAATCTGTAATTGCCGGTGTTTACTGGTGTACGTACGTATAACTTATATATAACAGAATAAAGCAGGTTGCTTGCTCCTCCGGAGAATGATGTATGGGGCTTTTTCCCAGCAAAGTATTGGGTATTTATAAGCGCAAGCTTTTCTTCGGCGTAATCAGACTCTATTTATTTCTGAATTCCAGTTCTGCTATTTTAAATAGGTATTCCGGTAAAATTTGCCGGGTAGATTAAGATTATAGTTCGAAGGCTTAAATTATACTTTGTTTATACGGGTGTTTAGCTAGTGTTTACGCTTTTAAACATTGTATCTGATTAATGATAATTCTGGAAGTTTATAATTAGATTTAATATATTGTATTAAATAAATGTAAGCGTTATAGCGGTAATGCTTTGGGTGAGGGTTGCTTACTTCTTATTTAGCCAGAAACCAATTTTTAACTTACAACCGCTTCGGATTTTTAGAAGTACTTATATGTAAATTAACATTATTTAAATAAAAAAAGGTGCAGTCAGAAACCGCACCTTTAGATAAGTACAAGCAAAGAATTATGCCGGCTAAAGGTGCCGGGCCGGATTGTCCTTGTAAAGCAATGGCCCGTCCTTTAACCGGTTTTTTGTAAACTAATTGGCTTTTCGAACTTTAAAATCAATTGGCTTGCACCGGTTTTTCTCCGTGGTAAGCAGTTACCGTATTTTTATCTGTTTTAATGCTGCCGTGCGATCTTTCTGTTTTCCAGTATAACTGGCGGCTGAAACGGTTTTCTAACGGTGGTAATTTATGGTAACCACCCCGCTTATTAGCGGCACAAGAAGATAAAATAATGATAATAAACAGGGGTATAAGGTTTTTCATATACTTTGGTATTGTATTTTTCTATTTCAATTTTAATATTCAAATTTATCTATATAAATTTGAATATGCAAGAATAATACAATAATTGTTTAAAAATTACAAAACTTAGTTGGTTAAATATAATATTGATATTTTTAGATGGGTTTGTTGCTGATAATTACCGGAGAAGCGGGTGTAAATAGTTGGCTTATTGTTTAAAGCGGAGGTAAGACAGGCGGCAAAAATTAACTTACGAACAGGACTTTCTAAAACAATTCTGCAATTCAGAAAGAAGCAGGTGTAGGTATTGGCTACACCTGCCTTATAAAGAATTATTTTCTATCGGAGCCTTCGCGGGCATCATTAATAAATACCGGGTGCACCATATTCTCAAAAGAATAAATTTCGCTCCATTTTGCTTCTGATATAAGCTGCCGTTCCAATACTACTATTTCGTGAATAGATTTACCGGTGGCTAAAGCTTCTTTGGCAATATTAGCGGCGGTTTCGTAGCCCAGAATAGGATTAAGTGCCGTTACAATACCAATGCTGTTCATAACCATTTGGCGGCTTAGTTCGGTGTTGGGTTGTATGCCATCTATACATTTGGTACGGAGGGTATTTATGGCATTGGCCATATAGCCCAAAGAGGTAAATAAACTAAAAGCAATAACCGGTTCCATTACGTTTAGCTGTAACTGTCCGGCTTCGGCGGCCATGGTAATGGTTACATCGGCACCAACCACGTAAAAAGCGGTTTGGTTTACCACTTCCGGAATTACCGGGTTTACTTTGCCCGGCATAATAGAAGAGCCCGGCTGCATAGGCGGCAATTTTATTTCGTTCAGGCCGGTGCGTGGCCCCGACGAAAGCAGGCGTAAATCGTTACAGATTTTAGATATTTTAATCACGCTTCGTTTTAAGGTGCCTGAGAGCAGTACGTACGTGCCCATATCTGAGGAAGCCTCAATTAAATCCGGGGCTAAAGTTATGGGCAAACCGGTTAGTTGGGCTAAATATTGGGTGCAACGCTCCGGGTATTCGGCGGGGGCATTTATGCGGGTACCTATGGCTGTACCGCCCATGTTGCATTCGCATAATTTTTCCTGGGCTTCCTGCAGGCGCTTAATGTCTTCGTTTATGGTAGCGGCAAAAGAATCAAATTCCTGGCCCAGGGTCATGGGTACGGCGTCTTGTAACTGGGTACGGCCCATCTTCAAAACCGCTTTAAATTCTTCGCCTTTTCTGGCAAAAGCTTCCTGCAAGGCTTGCAAGGCCGTCAGGTAATTGGCGGTTTTCAGGTAAAGGGCAATCATGATGGCGGTGGGGTAAGTATCGTTGGTAGACTGCGAACAGTTTACGTGGTTATTAGGGTGTAAAAACTCATACTGGCCTTTTGAGTGCCCCAGGTATTCCAGACCAATATTGGCAATTACCTCGTTTACATTCATGTTAACAGACGTGCCGGCTCCGCCCTGAATTAAATCTGTTAAAAACTGATCGCGGTACTCCCCTGCTATTAATTTATCGCAGGCAAAAACAATGGCTTCGGTTAAGTTAGGGGCTAGTACCCCACAATCGCGGTTGGCTAGGGCAGCGGCCTTTTTTACGTAAGCAAAAGCTTTGATAAAGAGGGGTTCGGTGGCGTTGGTAATGCCAGTAATATTAAAATTTTCTAAAGCCCGGAGGGTTTGTACGCCGTAATAAGCGTGGTCCGGAATTTCTTTTTCGCCTAAAAAGTCGTGTTCTATTCGGTAGCCTGCATTCATCTGCTTTATAAATAATTTATAAGGTTGGCACTATTGGTTTTTGTTTGCCTACCGATTTTACCGCTACTTTGTTTTGATGCTCGGCCAATCGGGTTAACCTAATGTACCGGTTTAAGCATCCGGATAATGTTAGTTGGGGTAGTTCTTAAATAAAAAGCCTTTGGATGTATACACCCAAAGGCTTTTCTGGTCTAATCTTAAAAATAATCTGGATAATAAATCTCGTTAGGCCGTTAAGTGTATTGGCGGCACTACACCGGGTAATTGCCCCCAGATTATTTATTTTTTATCGTATACGTACATGTCTTTAACCTCGCCGTTGGCCGTAGTGGTAGAATAATTAATGGTAAGTGCTCCTGGTGTTTTAGCACTATCCCAAACTTCGGTGGAGTTCATGGTTACTTCGTTGCCATCGCGTACAAACATAAGCGCCGATGTAATCGTCAGAACTTTTTCATCGGCCGACCACTTGGCGGTCGATTTCTTTCTTACCATGCCGTCAAAAAAACTATTTTCCGATTCTTTGCCGTCTAAAGTAATTTTTTCTTCCATGGTAAATTCCTGGCCATCCGGCGATTGTCCCGTACGGGCAACAGTTAAATTATTGCCTTCCTGCGAAACCTTTAGCTGATTAAAAACAATACGCATTTGTCCTTCCGTCATTTTACTTTTTTCTTTACTTAATGTCCATTGGCCGGCAAAATTAGTTTTGGCAAACCGCGCCGAAGTGAGGGTTAGCGCAAGCAGTAGGGCTGTTAAGCAAAGGCCAGTATACTGCCGCAAATTCCAGATTTGGTTTTGGGGGTTCATTTTCATTTTAGTGGTGGGTTAAACATCAGAAAATGTAAGCATTATTTTAGTAATAAAATAGTGATAAATAATAATATTTTCGGAAATGGTCTTTTTAGCTGTAAAATGTACACTTATGGTTAAATAATATTCTTAAACAGTAATAATCATTAGCTTAAAATATTAAGTCGTAATTTTGGGCAAGTTTCTTTTACCGCCAGATGCGCTTTTTATTAATCAGAGTATTGTTATTTATAGTTGGTCTGGGGCTTTGGGGCTGCGGCAACAATAACCAATTGGGTATCGATAATGGCTTTACCCGCTCATTGCAAGTATCGGAAAGTGCTTTAAAAGAAGGCCGAAGTTTGGCTTTAAACCGGTGCCAGGGTTGTCATGCGTTTCCGGAGCCCGATTTATTAGATAAAGAAAGTTGGGAACGCTACGTTTTACCCACCATGGGTTACCGGATGGGGCTCTACCACCGGAGCCCTATAAAAGCAACTGGTGTAAGGGGTGAGTTGATCGAAACCGGACGCGCCAGAGAATTGGTGCTGCAGGCAAATATTTTCCCGGAAACAAGTTCTATTTCAGTCAGCGATTTTCAGAAAGTAACGGATTATTACTTAACCCTTGCTCCGGCCAAAGCGTTGGCCCCAACCAATAAACCCAATATTGCTCCCGATCTGAAACTGTTCCGGCCAGTTTTTCCGGATTTGCCTTTCCGGCCCGCCAGTACCAGTTTAATTAAAATAGATACGGCCGGTCAGCAGCTTTATGTAGGCTTGGCGCACCAGCAGTTATTACTACAATTAAACCCACAGGGTAAATTAATACAAAGCTTTCCGTTGCCCTCTGCCGCTTCAGATTACCTGCTTCAGCCCGAAGGATCGTATACGCTTAGCATGGGTAATTTTTTCCCTTCGGATGCGCCCGCCGGAACATTAACGTACAATCAACCGGGTAGTCAGCAGCCGGCGGAGGTATTAAAAGGTTTGCAACGACCAGTGCAGGCCCAGTTCTCGGATTTAAACG
This sequence comes from Adhaeribacter sp., assembly GCF_057359045.1. Taxonomy (NCBI): domain Bacteria; kingdom Pseudomonadati; phylum Bacteroidota; class Cytophagia; order Cytophagales; family Hymenobacteraceae; genus Adhaeribacter; species Adhaeribacter sp. The sequence goes on along the minus strand of NZ_JBMQUD010000046.1, from coordinate 14,302 downwards.
GCGATAAAATACCCGATATATTAGTCTGCGAATTTGGTAACCAAACGGGTAGTTTGAGTTGGTACGAGCGGGGACCTGGTACTACTTATCAAAAACATCGGCTTAAAAACTTACCTGGAGCGGTGCGGGCTTACGTGCAAGATTTAAACCACGACCAAAAGCCCGATGTGATTGCGCTGATGGCCCAGGGAAACGAAGGTATATTTATTTTTTACAACGAAGGTCCGGGAAAATTCCGAGAAGAGCAGGTGCTGCAATTTCCGCCGGCCATGGGCTCCAGTTATTTTGAGTTAGTTGACTTTGACCAAGATGGTTATCTGGATATTTTATACACAGCCGGCGACAACGCCGATTTTGCCCCAGTGCAGAAAAAATATCATGGTATTCGGTTGTACCTAAACAATGGCCAAAACAGCTTTAAAGAAGCTTTCTTCTTTCCGCAGAATGGTTCTTATAAAGCTACGGCGGCGGATTTTGATGGCGACGGGGATTTAGATATTGCGGCCATTGCTTTTTTTGCCCGGTTCCGGGAAACACCCCAGGAAAGCTTTGTTTTTTTACAGAATAACGGCAGTTTAACATTTACGACATCTACTTTCCGGGGCAGTAACCGCGGACGCTGGCTAACTCTGGATAAAGGCGATATTGACGGCGACGGCGACCTGGACCTGGTTTTAGGTTCTTTTATTCTGCAAACCAAACTAGCTACCGAGGCACAAAACCAGGATTGGGCTACCAACGGACCAGTAGTAGTAATTCTGAAAAACCAAAGCCGTTGATATTTTATCTTTATTAAACCGCGCTAACCCGTTGCAGCACTACTTTACAAGGTATGGCCGAGGTTACCTTAACGGCATGTTTCACGTGCAACGGTATACCATGGTAATCGCCTGCCGATAAATGGTAGATAGCCTGATCGGTGATTATGTCGCAGGAGCCTTCTATTATTAAAAAACGCTCATATTCGTGGTCGTGTATTTCATTTTCAGCCGTACCCGTTAGCCACGCAATTGCCGTAGTTGCGGCCGGAGTAGCCCCAATAATGAGGGCATAAATAGCATCTGCATCGGGTGGTAAAGCCATATCAGGGCGGTTTAGCCACTCTTGGTAATCGGCTATTTTAGAAGTTGGCGTTAAGGCTGGTGGTTCAGTTACAGGTTCTCCGTTTTGAAGGCGTTCCAGGTAATTAATGGTAGCCATTACCAGTGGTTTAACGGTGGCTTTGGGCTCCACTGCCTGGGCTTGCGCATACGCTTCCAGGCTTAAGCTAATGGTATCCAGTTCCCGGCGTACTTCGGGGTGCGCGGCGAGCATTTTTTCTACCAGCTCAGTTTCTTCGGGAGTGGCGGCCCCCAGTGCATAAACCTCCAGCAGGCCCGTTTGCAAAAAATCTTCGATAGACATTATTTCCCCCTCCCCTCTCTTAAATGTTGACTTGCGTTTTTCAGCCATGTTTTCAAGGTCTCCTCCGGAATATTTAGTTCGGCTGCGGCTTCCTGACACGTATACCCTTGCAGATATACCAGATCTAAAGCGGCTTTCTCGTTTGGCGTAAGGTTATGAAAAAAATCTTTTACGGGCACATTTATTCCATTCTTCCCGGCAGCATTATTTGTGAACGCCGTTTGGTGCATTTCTTTCAGCGCCGCCATAGCTGTATCGCGGGTAATTAAAATAAGCCAGGATAAAAGGCTTAGCCGGGAGTTTTCGTACTCGCTGCGGCGTTTCCAGATAGCTACAAAAGTTTGGTGCAATACCGCTTCGGCCGCTTCCGGCTGACCCATCATGCGGGTGGTGAGTCCCAGCAATACCGGGGCATATTTATCGTAAACCTGACCCAAAGCCTCAGACCGGCCCTGGCGGAGAGCGGTAATTATATCAGAATCATTTAATTCCGGCATTATTGGCTGGGACATAAAGCAAGTAACTCTTTATAATAGCCCTTGCAGTATAAAGTAAACCGGGCCTGGCAAAAAAAACATACAAATATACGGTATAAGCCTTTATACCAATGTAATAATTTTCTGGTTAAAATAATTTTCTTCGTGAGCTTAATGCTTACTAGATATCTTCAATTAGCGGTAAACCATTAAAAGGAGTAACATGCTGGTTTTGCTTAATATTTGCCTTTTGCTACTGCATCTAATTATCATATAACGGTCTTACGAGTTCAGGATTTGATACCCGATGGGTTTAAAGCTGTAGTTGTTAGACATTTCGGCGGAGCAAGCGGTCATACCCACAATTAAATCCATTTGTGCTTCCAGAATTATGTAATCGCCGGCTTTACTTTTAGGAGGCTTTACCTTTATTTTACCGGATTCGCCGTCTATGACTACGTGCATAAAGATATTAAAGCAAACTGGAATCTCGTCGGGTTTAATGCCATACGGTTCCAGCGCTTCGCACAAGTTGCCAAAACAACCCCGGTGCGGCTGCTTATGTCCGTAAATTATCCGGAAAGTATCGGCGCTACAGGGCGTTAGTAAAAAATCGTGCCGGCCCACGGTATCTTCTATCATCCGGAACATAACATTGCTCCGGTTGGAGTAAAACGGATGGCCTTTGGTCAAAAAAATAGTATCGGCGTAGTCGATGGTGCGCCCCGAAGAAAGGTACTCAGCTTTATCATTTAGGTTATAGCAGATAAAATCCGAAACCTGTTCGCCTTCCAAATCGGTTACCAAGAGCTTTTGTCCTTTAGATAAGATAAAAGAAACGCCGCTGCGGGGTGGTATAACATTAAGCTGCTGCATGATTTATTTTTAAAGGACAAACCCAGTTAGTATCATATTGTTTACCGCTGTACTGGTATACTTCTGAAGCGGTACCATAATCGGTAAGCATAGGGTTTATAGAGCCCGAGTAAGTTAAATCGCGCTTTCGTACAATATTTTGCATTTTGGTGTAGTTATCGGTTTCCCGCATTTGTTCAAACTGGGCGTGCGGATTAAATACCAAGGCTGGGTACCGGAACTGTCGGGCTGGCCGGCTGCTACCCGGGTGCAAACCAATCACAAAAAAGGCTTCTTCCTTTAAACTAAAGCTAAAATCAGGTGAATGCGGGTCGGCGGTTACCCGGCGGTCATAACCATATTGGCGGGCATCTAAATCGGCTAAGGCTTGTAGTCGTTGCCACAGGAACATATCAAAAAGCTTTTCGTCGGGTTGTTCCGGGCCTTTAAACAAAATTACCGCGCTATGAAATAATTCATCCGATTGCCGGTAAGTGTCGGTAAATTGGTACAGGAACTGCAAAATGGTTTGATCGTCTTTGGGGCAAGCCAGGTGGTCGGCAACCAGAAAGTTTACCTGTTGCCGGGCTATTGCCGCCCGGGCAGCAACGCAAGGAAATTCTTTCTGACTAATATAATCTTTATATTCTTTTATTATTTCGGATTCGTTCATCTTTTGTAAATGCAATTTGTGGGGTATGTATACCTTTACGTCCTGTTTAGGTAGATCGTTGTTAGAAATACTTAGAAGTAAGTTTAAACCCGGATTACCGGATATAAAATAATACTTACCCCGGCAAATCATAAAAGCGATAAAGGCTAGGTAAAGAGCACTCTAAAAACCAGAATAGTTTACCAGAAGTAGTTCGGGTTTAAAGCTTTGGAGGAGTTTTATATTCCGTCGGATAAAGTGCAGTACTTGTTAAAAAGATTATAATGGCTGGGGCGGGTTTCGTTATGCAGGAGGAAGAATATTTTTAGTCGTGGCCCAGTCGTTTAGTTCTATTAGCTATTATTGGGGATCAGTTGTTTTAAGTACTTCCCGTAATTTCACGAAAGAGTTATACGGCCCTACGGCGGCCGTGGTATTTACGAGCCAGGCTGGTATTGCGCCACCTGGGTCTACGCTAAAGGTATAATCTATTTTTAGCTTGTTGGCTACAGGTGTTATTTTCCAGACGGCTAACGAGTAAGGCACCCGCACCAGGTTTGGTTTAGCCGGCAAATAATCCGGAATGCTTTTAGCCTGAATAATATATTGCTGATTCTCTGGTTGCGGGTTTGTGTTGAGTTCTATTACTAAATCGCGGTCGCTTACCGGCCAGGGCATATTGGCTTCGGTATAATAAATCAGTTGGTGGGCGTTTAGCTTTTTTACCAGGTACGCGTCGCGGGTGCTGTAAACCCAGTTTTTGTGATTTTTTACATCCTGCAGTACCGCCACTAATTGCGGCAGCGTAGCATCTAGCTCACACACCACCCGTATTTCTTTTAGTTTACCCGTAGCTAATTGCCGCGTATAAACGGCAATACCATTTTGGTTTTTCTTCAGTTCCCATGGGTCTTGTGCGTGGCCGGCTAAATAGCTTAAAAACATGAAGCAAAACAGTAGTCGGTGCAGGAACTTCATAAGTCAGTTATTTAAGCTAAGGAAGTAGATAGTAATAAGTTGTAAGTAATAAGTTCATTTAAATACTGATTTTTAAATATTTAAATAAATGATAGTGAAAGTAATTTTGTCTGTTTACTCAAATATTATCAGGAATAAGCCATGGGGCCAGGTTCTTTTTTTGCAGGTACGCCTCTACGCCCCCTAAATCTTGTACCCATTTACTAATTTCCGGAATTGTCTGGTTTAAATTTAAGGTTGGTGCATATTGCAGATGTTTTTTAATCTGGGTTAAATCCAGCACACTGGTTTGGGTAAGCATGCGCAGAACCAAGGGGTTTAAACCAGGATTTAAAGGGAATATTTTGTTTAAACCGGTTAATATTTTTAGTACGGCAACCGGTACTTGTACAGCCCGGATGGGTTTCTGGTAAACCGCCGTGATAATCCGGATAAGGCTTTCCCGGAAATTATATACAGGTTCGTCGGCTACGTTAAATATTTGTAAAGGCAGTTGGTTTTGATTTTGCAGAAACAGCGAAATAGCGTAGCCAATATTTTCTACGTGGGTTAACGAAGTCTGAACAGTGGGCGGTACGGGTAAATAAATTTTATCTTTTTTTACTAATTGTAAGATACGCGGTAGCAGTATGCGATCGCCAATGCCGTAAATACCTCTTGGGCGCAAAATCAGCCTTTTTTGCCCGGCCGGAATTTGGGTTTCCAGTTGGCGTTCGGCTAGTAATTTGGTGGTGCCATAAGGTGTGAGTTTATCTTTAAAACCAGCTGCGTGTTCCGGCATAGCAAAGTTTTTAAAAGTATACACCGACGATGAAGATATCTGGATAAAATACGGGCAGTTTATAGCCGCCTGCAAAACCTGAACCGTACCGGTAACATTACTGGCGTATAAATCCAGGTATGAGGCCGTATCCGAGGCCAGCGCGGCCGCATGTACGCAAACATCGGCTTCCAGTATGGGTACTTTCCGGGTAATATCTGCCGAAATATATTGGGCAAATGGGCGGAGTTGCGCGGGCGGTTCTGGTTGCCGCCCTAAGCCAATTACCGAATGCCCAGCTTTATAAAAATAGCGGCATAAAGCGGCTCCTACAAATCCATTGGCCCCGGTAACTACTATTTTCATGGCTTTTGTTTTAGCAGTTTGGTTATTTGGGTACGGTCTATTTTATGCTGCCGGCCTTTGCGGGGCACCGTCATAAAAACCACCTGGTCGGGCAAAGCGCTTTTCTCAATCTGAAACTCGCCGTAAGAAATTTTATCCAGGATTTGCTTGGCCGTAAAGGGTCGGCTGGCTTCCACGGCCAGGAAAACTTCTTCGTCGGCCTTAGCGGAGTTGTAAATACCCACCATGGCCGCTTCTTCTACGCCCGGTATTTTCTTAATGGTATCTTCGTACAAGGCCGGGTAAATATTGGTATTACTCCGGATAATCATTTCTTTTTTACGACCCATCAGTAAAATATTGCCGTGCTCATCCAGGCGGGCCAAATCGCCGGTAGCGTGGTATTCCGGCCGGTCGGGTAAATGGTAGTACCGCGAAAATAATTGCCCGGATTTAAGGAGGAGTTCGCCATCTTCAGCAATTTTAATTTCTACCCCAGGAGCGGGCTTACCTACCAAATCGCCGGTGCCAGCATAGTTTATTTTGGCTACGCCATCGGCGGTACTCACAAGTAAATGCTCCGTCATGCCGTAGGTAATCGTAATTTTTATGCCAGTGGGGCAAACGGCTACTAAGCGGCGCAGAAAACTTTTGTGCACTGGTGCCGAACCCAGCATGAGGTGTTTAAAAGAAGTTGGTAATTTACTTCCCCGTTGCTCACAGTATTGCACCATAGGTAAAAAATCGCTGGGCGGGCCAAACAAAATATTAATCTGGTGCTGCTCAAAAAAAGTTAGTTTCTTTTCTACGCTTAATTTGGGGTCGTAAATATAAATAGGTAATTGCGCGGCCACCCCCAGCATAACAAAATGCGGCAAGTAAGTAGCCATTTTATTTCCGGGTTGGTTGGCTACCACCTGGCTTAACAAATTTATGCTTAAACTAAGTGAGCTAAACGCATGCAGCACCCCTTTGGGCTCCTGTAACGTGCCGGAGGTATACGTAATTAAATATTCGTGGTCAGAATTATCCGGCGTTAAAGCTACCGGTTTATCCGGTGCTTTTAATAATTTCCGGAGCAGCGTGGTGCGTTGCACCAAAGGCATTCGGGGTCCGCAGGAAATAATTTTTAAATTTTTGTACCGCGGGAAATAAACCGGCTTATCGGCGAGCTTAAAATAAGCAAACCGGATTAAAGGGTGCTCCTGCAATAACAACAAGCGGCTATCGACAAAAGCCCACTGGGGTTTTAGTTGGTTAAGCTTGGCGGCGTATAAATCGCGGCCCATTTCCGGGTCGATAATCGCTACTTTTACCCGCAGCATAACCGTGGCGTACATTATCTGCAAAAACTCGGCGCCCGGCGCTACGGCCAGAATTACCATGTCGTTTTTCTGCATGCCCAAGGCGGCTAATTGCTGGGCCAGTAATTTGCTTTGGGCCAATAATTCCCCAGAGGTTAAGCTTGTGCCGTTGTGGAATAATAAAGGCGTTTGCTGCGGTTTTTCAGCAGCTTCTATCAGCGGGGTTAACAGTGGTGATGTGTACAGCATTACCAGATAAGCAATTGCACCGACATGCTAATGCCGGCGGCCAAACCAATAATAATTACTTTATCGCCTTTTTTAAGCTGACCGGCAGCTACTGCCCGGGCCATGCTCAGCGGAATAGAAGCTGCCGCCGTGTTCCCGTATTCTTCTATAATGCTATGGCATTTTTCTAAAGGAATATTTAAATCCTGGGCCAAAGCTTCGGTGGTGTTTTTAGAAACCTGGTGCAGAAAATAATGGTCGATGTCGGCACGGGTGTAACCGGTAGCCTGGAAACATTTCTCGAACATCTCGCCGCGTTCCTGCATAAATACATCGCGCAGCTGAGCGGTTTTGCCCTCGAAAAAATGTTTGCTGCAATCCTGCGGAAACATAGAACCGCCACCCGGAATTACGCACAAATCCCAGTACTTCCCCAGGGTTTTCATGTCGTGGTAAATAATGCCGGTATCCTCTTCGGTAGCTTCCAGCACGGCAGCCGCACCGGCATCGCCTAAAGTAAAACTGGCCAGCCGTTTGGTTAATTCCTGGCTATCTTTAATGTTAAACGTTATGGCATTTTGCAATATTTCGCCGTTGGTAACGAGTACCTTTTTGTACATGCCGCTTTTAATAAAACTGCTGGCTACCTGCATACCCGATACAAAACTGTTACAGGCATTTTTTACATCCAGCACCGGACAGGTTAAGCCCAGCTTAGTTTGCACAATATTGGCAGTAGCGGGTTCTATTAAATCGCTGCTGGCCGAAGCAAATATTAAGCAATCGATGCTGTGGGGGTCGGTTTGGGTTAATATTTTACGGGCGGCACCTGCCGCTAAATCAGAACAGTTTACGCCGGCATCGGCAAAATAACGGTTTTTAATACCAAATAAGCGCTCAATAATACCCGGCGGCAACAAGGTTTTATTTTTATTTACCCGGAGTTCTATTTCAAGGCTGCTTACCGGCTGGGTGCCCGCAATATTGGCGGCTACGTGGCTAATTTTTACGCGGGTATTCATTACACATTGGCTTTTAAAAGTAAGCGCCAGGCCCAGCGGGTAGCTTTGTTAAACCCGTGCCATTCATCTACATATTCCACAATGCTTTTTAAGCAGGTTTGCCCGAATTTCTGTTTGTAATTGCTGTAAGCCAGCTTAAAAGTAGCATCGGGATTTTCCAGGCCAATCCGTTCAAAAATTTCTCGTTTTACGTACATGGTGCGCATAAAATACACATTAAACAATACCAGGTAGCTGTAAAAAGTGCGTTTGAAGAACCCGGCGTTTTGGGTGTATCTTTTCAGGAAAGCTTTGGTAAAATGAATGTGCCGCCCTTCTTCTATGTTGTGCAGTTCGGCTACTTTTTTAATTACCTGGTATACCCGGGGGCCGCGCCGGATATGATGACCGTACAAATCGGCAATTATTTCGATGGATAAACAGCTCATAAACACAGCATCTACGGGCATGTATTTTACCGTAAACTGGCCCACAAAATTATGCATCCAACTGGGTTTAATGGGCTTACCCCCCAGGTGAGCAATGGCCATGGCAAACATTTCCTGGTGCCGAAACTCTTCTATTAATTCCCGGATTAAAAAGCGGTATTCTACGTTGTCGGGCTGTAAGGTAAGCAAATAGCGGTTCATGAATAAACAGAACAAGGTTTCGCTCCAGCCATAAGAATACATAACCTGCACCGATTCGTGCCGCCCCAACTCTCGTTTTTGTTTTTCGGTGAGTAAATCATACAAAGGCAAACCAGCTAGAGAGTTTAACTCTTCCGGCAAAAATTCTTCTTCGGGTTTAGGCGGCTCGCCCCACGGGACGTAGGTTTCGGGAAGTAAAGGCCGTTCTTTACTTATTTTTATCAGGCGTTCCACTTCCGCAACTTCCATCATGGTGTTTAGCTTTTTAAAATATAGAATTAATAGGCTGAAAAATTTTACTTTAATCAGGGTTATATATTAGTATAAAGATATAATAATTGCTTAACCCCTAACATCTGAATTAAATAAAACTGATACTTTATAAAAGTAAAGTAATTATTATAAACTATTTATTTACATATATTTACTGGTTAAATATATTACTTTTGCCAACGTTTGCTTTCGGTTAACATTGCCGGCAGAACCTAACAGAAAGCCAGCGCTTAATTGGTAAGCCAAAGCATAAGTTTAACCAGTTGGGAAAAGAGCTTTTTGCCGGGTTTTTTTGGGTAGAAGCAGCTAAAGCCTGTTCCGTTCTTAACCGGCAGGCTTTAACTATGTGGTTTAGGTTGCTTAAGTAAGGTTGGTTAATCGGCGGCTTTAGAATCTTTACTTAATAGAAAAGAAGGTACTAATATACTGAGCCTTGGTAAAATGGCTGCAATGCTGGAAACAGCGGTAAGCACCGCAATAATATTGGCCCAACTGGTTTTTTGCGTGAAAAAGAAAAACAATACGGCCCCCAACAAGATTAAAACTAAGGGTGCTTTATACATACTCCACTGGCTACCCTGCGCATATTTTTTCTCGAAGCGTAGCGCATCGGCGCGGTTAACCACCGTTTGAATAAAATGCCGGAAACTCTGGTTCATTATTTTTAATAAGCCACTCTGGTCGGTTACGAGTAAGCCTTTGCCCAGCAACGACGAAAGAACCGGTACATTTTTAGCGTTTACCAAACCATCCTGCGCCATATCATACAAAAAATATTTTTCTTCTTCGGTGCAGGTGTGCCATAAACTGCGGTAATACAATTGCGCCAGGCTTTGCAGCCGCATAATAATATCTGTTTTTTCCAGTATTACTGTTGCATGGTTTTCCTGCACAAAGTTTACCATTAAGCTTTTAAAATGCTGTTCTAAGTAAGTAGCAGCGGCGCATTCTGCTTCTATTACCGCCAACAGCGCTTCTTTCGAATTTTCGGGAGCGCTGTTAATAATAGGGGTTTCCGATAAGGTTTGTAGTGGCTGGTAGGTTTTGGTATACGCATTCAGGTGCATTAATAATTGCTGGAGCAAGAGCAAATAATCGGCATCGGCCGTTCCTTTTTCTCTTTTTAGTTCTTCGGTCTTTAGTTGTTCTTCCCAACTCCACGGCGATATGGTAGATTGTAAAATAATTTTTAAATGCGGTAAAGCAGATAAGCGGTGTAATACCTGAATTTTTAAGTCGAGCGATGGTTTGGTAAAAGGGTCGTAATCGAAGTGCTGAATAATTAAAAAGTTGGTCAGCGGCTTTTTTCGCAGTTTTAGCGCCTGCAAAAATTTATCTTTCCGGGTTTTGCGGTTAATCTCCTGGAGGGTGCTTTCCAGCTTTTTCAGGGTAGCGGTGGGGTCAAGGGTGGTTCCGGTTACCGCCAGATCAAATTGAGTGAAGTAGCAGTTATAACTATTATTTTCTTCTTGTATGGCAGCCCTGATATCCGGAGCGTGGGGCAAAGAGATTAGGAATAAATTATTTTTATTCTTCAGGTTTAATACATCGGGCTCCCCGTGGCTTTTCTGAATTTTTGCGATAATATCGATATTGAACGTACGGGTAATTAAAAACGAAATTAACACGTATAATAAACAGATCAGGAGTATAATATCAATCCAGAAGAACAAACCCGATTTATTTACTAGTTCGGTTAAGTTATTGGCTGGGGTATGGCGGTAAAAAATAAATGGCACCTGAAATTCGGGCATGTGCGACGATAATTGCACCCCAGCCTGCGGATTAAACAAATCAAACTGTAGCGGATCTTTATCGGTTAACTGCCAGTTAAGGAGTTTATTGTCTTTCAGAAAATATTCGTCGGAGAGTACATTGCGGAAAATGGGCCGAAACAACGGAATAAAATTATTTAGCAGCGTGGTTTCATTATTTTGTCCGGGTGTTTGTCCCAGCAAAGAAGAAATAAATACGTTTATCGATAAAGAAGATTCTTTTGGGAGTTTATGGTTTAAACGGTACGGAGCGTTGGTGTGCCGCGAAATAGCGTTTTTACTGTTATTCGGCTCCGCATCAGACTTAGCTTCAAAGTTGGTATGGTAGAAGAAGTTGGTGTAATAACTGGCTGTGGTAGTTGCCCATTTTTCTTCCTGGGGCAAATTGGCTTGGTTTATATCGGCGGGTTTAATTGCCTGGGCTATCTGGGCCAGATTTACCTGGTTAAACCGCACCATGAGTTCGGCTTCGTAGTTATAAGCTACTCTAAACAAAACAAAGGCCGGTAAGCCACTGGCCAAAATAAACCAAATTGTTAGCATGCCCGCGTACAAATGATGGTAGCTACGTTTACTGGGCAATGCATTCTCTAAATATTCAAAAAAAGCCGAGTTTTGGTTCAGGGTTTGGGTTTGAGCCTGCTTATCGAGTTGCCGTAACAGAAAAATTACTATTACCTGGTATAAGGCACTGGTAAGAAAAGTACTGGGCGCAACAAAAAGGCAAAGGCCATTAAACGCCAACATTACCACCCTAGATTGTTTAAGCGTATTGGCAAAAGAAACTTGGTTTAACTGGCTGTAAATGTAAATAAACGCGTAAACGGCGGCTAGTACATAAATAAAATAGGTGCTTACCTGGTACTCTATATTCGTTAACAGCAAAGTAAGCAAAGTAATCAGGCTTAAAGCCAGTATCACTTTAAAATAAGCGTGGCCAATATTCTTTTTGGGCCATAACCAACTAAAAGATTTATCGGCAAACCCATCGTTCAGGTAAATAATAAAGGTTGTTAAAATCGCAATCGAGAATAAGTACAGCGAAATGAACATGGCCGTAAGTACCAGCAGGTTTACGTTAAAAGCTTTATGATAACTATCGTTTACAAAAGTTACCAGGTAAAAGGGCAGACCGGCTACCGGCGAAATAAAAAATTGCTGCGGATTGCCCTGGTAAATATGGGTAAAATGAACCGGTACCTGGCCATAAAGCGCCGCTTTTAAATAAGGGTTGGCATCGGTTTCTTCGAGCAGGTTTTCGTTTTGGTTTAAATTTTCGTTCTGATGAAACAAAACTTTTCCTTCTTTATCGATAAGGCAAAATCCATAGCCCAAAGGCAAAATGGCCCGGGATAAAGAGGTAAGTTTGGTCGCCAGGGCTACTACCGTAAACTTATCTTTTTCGGGGCGGTTGCTAGCCATACTAATAACCGCATATTTTTCGCCGTCGGTATTAGAAGTTACCGATTCCAACACAAACTTTCCGGTGTTATCCAGGGTATAGCCGCCGCCGTTTTTAATTTTTTTATAATATTCGCGGTAGCCAACTTTGGTACGGGCATTATTTTCTTTTGGGTCGGCCCAAGAGCTGCTCATAAGCCCATTGTTATCTACCCAAAATACCCGCTGGAAGTAAGGAAAATACTGGTCGTTGGTTCTTTTAAGCTGGTTATCTGTTAGGCTTGCCCAATAAGTGTTTGGGGGCAGCATTAAAGTATTTGTATCGCCGGCAATATTATCGAAGTACCCAATTTGCCCAATGAGCAGTTTAATCTCGTCTTTTAAGTTTTGCTGTAAATTACCTGCCAGCAACTCCAGGCGTTTTTTTTCGGCGTACCGGTCGGCGCCGTAGTAAGCGTATACATCAAATAACAATAAAACCACCAGAGCTACGCCGCAAAACAACGATAAAAAAGAAAAAATAAGGTCTTGCCGGAACAAACGCTCTTGTCGGCTCATGAGCAATAATTTTAAAAAAGGAAAAGCCATTAACAGAATGGCTACGGCCAGGGCACAGAAACTGACCACGTGCGCCGGAATAGCCCGGCTTTCGGTTTGGTATTTCTGGGTGGGTAAGGTGCCGTATAAATACCATCTTTCGTTGGGCCCTACGCGCTGGGTAAGGGTAAATAATTTGTGCGGAATGCCCGCAATATTTACATTGGCCGGCCTGCCACTGCTGGCGTAATTGGCCAGGCGCGCCAAAGTATCTAGTGGTACTAGGTCGGCGGTTTCGCGCGAATTGTAAATTACTTTAAAAGCGGGCGGCGCTGGTTTTTCTTTATTGCTGGTGCTGGGGATTGGGAGTGTTTTGTCTGGTGCCAGTACAATCAGGTGTTTAAAAGTGTCTCGACGCATCAGTGAGTTAAGCAACGAATCGAGGGGTACTTTTATGTGATATCGGGCGGCTTTGGCTTCTTGGGTCAGGAGAATGCCGCGGCCAGTTAATTCGGTATTGGTTTGGGTATTAATGCTAGAAGAGAAATGCAGATATAACTGGCCTTTTTCGTCGAGGTAATGAAATAATTGTTCGTCTTCGGGCGGGTGCGAACGGTCATTGTCTTTTTCGTCGAAATAAAATTGCAGCCCCAACTTAGCGGTAAGTGTTCCTTGCTGGTGAGCATTTTTCAGGTACCGTAACAAGGTAGTTTCATCTATACTGTCGGTAGTTGTTTTAGAAGGTACCTGAATAACTGTTTTTTTAATGGCATCCGATACAAAACTGTTGCCTACGTAGCGGCTAAAATTAATAACAGAATTGCTCATGTTGCCGCCCACCCGTTGGAGCACCCGGTAGTTGCGGGCATTTATCCGTTCTTCGTTTTCGGGGATGTAGCTAAATATATAAAACAACAGAAAAGCTACTATGCCCAGGCTGGTAAGAAGCAAAATGGTAGAATTGCGGGTTAATTTGCTAAAGCTAGCCATAACACAAAATAATTTAGGAAAAATAGCAAATGCCTTTCTTTGTTGGCAGGGGCATTGGCAGTCCGGTACTTTTACTTGGGTATATAAAATTACCTTTGCCAATCAGTAAAAATTCTAGGCGGGCCTTTGGCTGAATACCGGTTTTCTATTTTAAGCCCTGATAATAATTTCTAATATTTCCCGGACTTATAAACTGGCCTGCAAGAATACAGGAGAATACCTAAATATAATAATAATTTAAGCTAGCTACAATACTGATTTTTAAGTAATATTTATTCGGTTTAGGTAGGCTACACAATTCCGGATAACTTTAATTGTTTATAAAATATTTAGTTATACAGGTGTAGTACATTGGCTTGTACCAAGGTTGGTTTTGCTACCATTATCTTAAATTAACAGAGTACATTCCCATGCCGGTTGGCTATATTAATTCGTTACTTTCAGAACTAAGTTTAAAGAGAGATTTCTTACCTTTCTCATTTCCAGTAAGCTAGCAAGTCTGGTTTTACAATTTTTTCACAGATTTCTGTATAAAATAAATATTATTTTGTCCTGCGGTTAAATGCGGCTAGTACCTTGCGCAGGTTCGGCCAGAATTGTTTAAAAAATTAAAAAAAATGTTCATAAACAAATTTTAATCTTATTTTAATGTTAGTTTAATACCCGTTTAATC
>NZ_JBMQUD010000045.1:0-34950 GCF_057359045.1 Adhaeribacter sp. | reverse complement strand
TTGCCCGTGGTTTGCAGCACCCATGTGCCGTAAGCCGCCGCAAACTTTACTACGTCTACCGGCGTTAAACCTTCACCGGCTACGCCGCCTATCGTCCCCCGTATCCCGGATATCGTCTTGATTAACGTCACTTCTCTTCTTTATTCGGTTTAGATTTTGCTACTGTTAAATTAGCTTTAAACTTTAACTTTAGTAGAGCCGCCACCGCGTAAGGTAATATCTACGGGCGTATTTTTTTGCCAGGCTCCAACGGTAAAGTCCGGCACATCAATAGAATTAGACCGGTTGGCTACTGACCACTCGCTTAACGGCGCAACAGCACTCCACAAAGCGGCATCGTATACATCCTGATCCAGGGGCAAACCATTACGCAAGCAATCTATCAGGCGCCAATCCATTAAAAAGTCCATACCGCCATGGCCACCAATTTGTTTTGCCATTTCGCCTAGCCTGCTTACCAGTTCGGGTTTATATTTTTCTTCTACTTCTTTAAATTCGGCTTCGGTTAACCATTTTTCGTGGTTCGTTGCAATTCTGGCCGGTAAAGGCCATTTTTGGGCTGCGCCTTTGGTGCCGCTTAGTAAGTGAATGCGGGAATAAGGCCGGTTTGAAGAAACATCATGCTGAATCATGATGGTTTTGCCTTTTTTGGTGCGAACCGTAGTGGTATTCATGTTGCCCCGGAAATTTTTACCCGCAAATTCTTTAAATGTACTATCCGTAGCAGCCAGTTTATTAGCTGTTTCGGCCATTACAAAGTCATTGCTCGATACCGAAACCAGGTAATCCATCTGGTCGCCGCGGTTAATGTTCATGACCTGGCAAATCGGTCCGAGACCGTGGGTAGGGTACAGACTGCCATTACGCAAATTTTCCCGGAGCCGCCACATGTTCTGATAGCCGTTTTTAGAAAAATTAAGATCTACTAAATTATGGATGTAAGCCCCTTCGCCATGAATAATTTCCCCAAAAAAACCTTGCCGGGCCATGTTTAGGGTCAGCATTTCAAAGAAATCGTAACAGCAGTTTTCTAGCATCATACAATGCTTCTTGGTTCTTTCGGAGGTTTCTACCAACTGCCAGCATTCTTCAATGGTAACGGCCGCCGGTACCTCTACGGCTACGTGCTTGCCGCGTTCCATGGCGTAAACGGCCATAGGCGTATGTAAATGCCAGGGCGTAGCAATATAAATTAAATCAATATCGTCGCGGTCTACCATGGCTTTCCAGGAATCTTCTTTACCCGAGTAAGCAGTGGGCTTGTGCGCAGAATCAGCTAATATTTTCTGGGCAGCGGCAACTTTATCGGGCCGCAAGTCGCAGAGACCTTTAATATCTACCCCCTGGATATAATTAATGCGTTTTACAGCGCCGGGCCCTCTTTGGCCCAAACCAATAAACCCAATCCGGACGGTTTCTATTTTAGGAGCAGCATAACCGCTCATGTTAAATGTTTGCCGGTGCGATTTACCAGCTTGTGCCTTAATATTGGTTAGTTTAGAACCACCATTGGCCGTGGCACAGCCGCTTAACAGGTTATTTCCAGCCAGACCAATACCGGCTAATCCGGCTATCCTTAAAAAATCTCTGCGGTTATTCATATCTATTATTTTTTAAGTTTTTTATTAATTTCTAGTTGATTAAAACTTTACTGGTTGTGTTGTATTGCGGGCAGTTAACCCACTCAATGGTTAAAAATCTATTTGTAGATTATTGGTTTAAATAGGAATTACCCGCCAAAAACCGGCTGATTGCTTTATTTTAAGTCTATTGTTAAAGTTATAAATGTTATTCTCTAGTGTTTGTTTGGGCAACAATCATTTAAAAGCTGGCTTAATTATCTCTATTAGATACCAGAAAACACTTGCTTGCAGCCTGATTTATAAGCTGAAACCAGATAACTGGCAAGCCTATATATTTAAATAAAATTAACCAAACTCCAGGAAATAATCTGGTTAAAATTTTACGGGTGCGTTAAAGAAAAAGAACCCGGTTTTCCTTTCTGTAGGCGCTTTAAGTAAAATAAATTACAATTGGCCTTTACCTCCATGCTAACCGGATTCTTTTAGGTAAACAAACAAAACAAACAAAATTTATTCTAAGCTTTTGGGCTGGTTATAATTCCTGAAACCCGAGTTTAACTACTTACCAGCTTTTTTAAGTGAAATATTAAATCGGCTTTACCGCCTACAAAAACTGCAGTTCCCCAAAATATTCGGGTAAGTGAAAATTGGGTTCTTCGGCTTTAATATTGTTCCAGGACAAATAATGGGGTTTAGGTAAATCATCGCCGCACTTGTAAAAATTTACCCGGCAGTTCTGGTTATTTAAATTGGTAAATTCATGGTAGCAAAAAGCTTCGGAGGGTATTTTAAGCGTTAATTCCCATTTTACTACCGGTTTATCGTCGGGAACCGGTACAATGGTTAAAACTGCCGAGCGCTGTATTTTTCGAACGACAGCTTCGGGCAATAATTCACGCTGCTGCTTTTCTTTGCCATACCCAAACCGGCAGGTACCTAAGCTGTTAAACTCTAAATTATAGTATTCCTGATCGTTGTTGAATGATATAAAAAATTCGACGCAACTGTCGCGGTAAACCGGATCGTTTGTTTTCCGGAACACCGTTCTAATGCTGTCTTCAATCACAAAATACTTTAAAAACAAACAATCTTTGCTGTGCCCCACCGAAAAAGCTACCGCAGGTTTATACTCATACGCCGGCCAGGGTACATTATCGATCTGGGTTTTAGGTTGCTGGTTTAAGTGCGCCGATACCTCGGCCATGCTTGAGTTTTTATTCAACCGGTCAATAAAGGGTACTTTCAGTTGTTTCATTACAGGTTTAACGTTTAGCGGCTACAGCTGCTGCTGGGGTGGTTTGGAGTACATCCTGAATAATTCTTTCCAGCAAGTCTTGTTTCTGCTCAAGTTGCTCTACCAACCTGAATTGTGCCCGGGCACGCTGCAGGTTATGTTCGGGAAAATGAATTTTATAATAATTATCACCGTCAATATAATCGGTTAAGAAACGGAGCCCCATGATGTAAGGCAACAATAAAACGCCCGGCACCAGCGATTTTATTTCGGTGGGCGTAAGTGCATCTTTGGTTTCGGCCAGAAAGCCTTTGGCAAAACCTTCGAACAAATCAATATTTAGCTGTATTTTCTCTAAAACGGGTTCGTCTTCGGGGGCGGTACTGATAATGGTGCGGATAGCATCGCCGAAATCGTAAGCTACGTAACCGGGCATTACGGTATCTAAATCAATTACACACTGGGCTTTATCTTGCTGATTTAACAGTACATTGTTAAACTTGGTATCGTTGTGGGTAATCCTGAGCGGCAATTCTTTGTTTTGGCCCCAAGTGTAAATGGTACTCATGGTTTCGGCCCGGTCCAGCACAAATTTAATTTCGGCGGTTACCTCTTCTACCCGGTTTACGGGGTTGGCTTCCAGGGCTTGCCGGAACAACCGGAGCCGGTTTACCACATTATGAAAATCCGGAATGGTATCGTGCAACAAGGCTACGGGCAAATCGGCGAGTAAAGCCTGAAATTTACCAAAAGCCTTACCCCCTTCGTAAGCTTGCGCCGGGCTTTGCACCAGGTCGTAGCTGGTGGTATCATCCAGAAAAAGGTACATCCGCCAATAATTGCCGTCGGCATCTTGGTAATACCAGTTGTGGTCGTGGGTGGGCACCAGGGTTAAAACTTCTTTTTCGGGCTGGGCACCGGCTACAGCCGCCAGTTTACGCCGTAAATGGGTGGTAACTAATTGTATATTTTGCATCAGCGCCGGCACATGTTTAAACACGTGGTGGTTAATGCGCTGCAATAAATAATCGGGGGCAGTGGAGTTGGCATTTTTTACCTGGTAGGTATCATGAATATGCCCGGACCCGTGCGGTGCAATGGTTGCAACAGCCCCGTCGATGGCAAACCGCGCTATAATCTGGGGTAAATGGTCTGTAGCCTTTTCTGTCTTTATCATCCTTATAAAACCTTTGCTGATGTTGTCTGATTTAAGTTTTCGGGGTAAGTACCGGCATCTATTAATTGCCGGAGGGTAGCCACCGCCACTGGTTTGTCGGCGGGGTACGTAATGCCAAACCATTTTTCCGGCGAAGGCAAAACTTTAACCCGGATGGTTCCGGCGCGCACCAGTTTATCTACCACCCCGGGCAAGTAAAATTCTGCTTTGGGCTCGTGGGCCGATTGTTCTAAAAATTCGCGGAGAAAAGTTTCAAAATACGGCAGTATGGTTTCTGGAAAGCCCATCAGGTTCATAGAAACCAGTTGTTCCGGCGCCAGGTTAATTTCCGCACCATCCGGCTCCCGGGAGATAATACCGCGCTCGGTGGCCTCAATGTGGAGTTGCTCCGTAACGCTGGTTAAATAACCGACCACATCTGTCTGGCAAATACCCCGCGATACCGCCCCGTGCGCCGATAAAGTATTTTCTAATTTATACCCTACCAAAGCCGACTCGCCGGTTTGCGCCTGTAAAAACCGGGAAATAATAGCAAAGGATTCGTAACCATAAAAGTCATCGCCGTTAATTACTGCAAAAGGCCCTTTAATGTGCGGCCCCGCTACCCAGATAGCATGGGCCGTTCCCCATGGTTTTACCCGGTTTTCGGGCACACTAAAACCGGCCGGCAGTTTGTGTAATTCCTGGCAAACAAATTCCAAAGGAATAGTGCCCTTAAATTTGGCTTCCATTACGGCTTTAAATTCGTCGGCAATAGACTCCCGTATTATAAATATAACTTTGCCAAAGCCCGCTTTTATAGCATCGTAAATAGAATATTCAATAATGGTTTCGCCGTTGGGGCCAAACTGGTCCAGTTGTTTCAGGCTCCCGTAGCGGGTAGCCATACCGGCTGCCAGTACCAAAAGCGTGGGTTTTACTGCCATAAGTATTCGTGTTATACCGCCCGCAATTATGCTAAAGCCGGTTAAAAGTTTTTAGTTGGTTTAATTACTGCGGTCTGGTCTCTCTTAAATAAAATATTGGCCTTATGAGCTAGCCACTTACTTCTATGTGATAATTTAGATGTACCGTACTACCCGCCTAGCTACTATCTGCGTTTTAGTTACAAGAATAACCAGTGTTCTTTAAACGCAGTAGTAGGTTAGGGATAAATTTTTCATAGCGTTTATTCTGACTAGTGGTAGCGGTACTATGGCTCAAATTTTATTATCGTCTTAAACATAAAAGTATTTATTTACAATTACAAGAAATTTGGGCACAAAATGTGTTCGAACACGCATATTTTATAATTAATTGTGATCGTACACGGCACGCTTTGCTCTGTGGCTACTAAGTCTGCTTGCAATGCTTGCTTTTTTCAATAATCAGATTTTTTAAAACTATGTAAGGTTAGCTCTAAGCGTAAATATTTAAGCTAGGAGTAAACAAAATTGCGCGATGCTTTGGCTAGAATATAAGCTTAATGTAAGCCACCTGGCGGTAAAGCAACTAGGTTATTTTGGAATTGTAACCCAGAATTCAGGTATTTAAAAGTAAAGTTGCTAAAGCTATAAAGTTAGCTTAATGCAGCATACGTTGGCTTCTAAATGCCACCTTACGTAATTTTTTTACCAATCAATTCTTAAAAAGGATTATTCTCTATCTTAAGCGATGATGCGCGTCATAAAACGCCCGCTTAAATTAGTATTACTTTGAAAAGCAGGAGTGCTCATTAAACTGTTAATCAAAGAATATTATCGTACAACTGCTCTGTAAATAAGATGTTATGGTTTATGTTTTAGCGATTCTTCCCATTTTAATTCTGGTTATTATTTCACTTACTTATGGGGTTAAGGCGGCGGTACTGGCCGGGTGGCTGGTAACTACGGGTTTGTTTTTTTATTGGGGTGCTTCGTTTTACCATTATTTAGGCACGCTGGCTATTTCGTTTTTTACCACGGTCAATATTTTAATGATTGTTTTTGGCGCGACTTTCCTGTACACGATAATGGAAAAAAATGGCCAGATCCACCAGATTGCCCACTCTCTCGACGAGTTGGAAACCACCAAAGAAATTCGTTTTTTCCTGTTGGCCATTGGCTTAACCGCCTTTTTTGAAGGCGTAGCCGGCTTTGGTACTCCGGGTGCCATTGTGCCGCTGTTATTAATGGCCATGGGCTTTAATGCTGTTTTATCGGTGGCAGTAGTGCTACTATTCGACGGTTTATTTGCGATTTTTGGCGCCGTGGGCACGCCTTTGCTCACCGGCTTGCAAATACCGTTGTACTTATCGTTTAGCCAGGTCAGAATCATTGCTTTGCTAGCGGCCGTTGGTGGCGTACTAGTCATGAGTGGCTTACTATTGTTTATTTTCCGGTGGTTTAAAACCTACCAGATACCTTTACCAGGTAAAAAGCCGGTGTACTTGTTATTCTCTTTTTTTGCGGTTCCTTTTTGTATCCTGGCTTGGTTTATACCCGAACTGGCAACGGTTTTAGCAGCCTTAATCATGTTGGGATTATCGATAATTTATTTCCGAGGTTTTAAGAAGAAAATAAACTGGCAGTGCTGGGTACCTTACGGTTTACTGGCCGTACTGCTGCTGTTGCCCAAATTATTTACGCCCCTCCACCGTTGGATTGGCTGGGATATTAGTTTTAACAATATGTTTGGGTCCGGTATAGATGCAACTTTTAAACCTATGCAATCGCCGTTGGTGCCTTTTATAATGGTGGGCATAGGGGTGGTATATTTTACCAGGAGTAAATCGTACTACCTGCAACAAAGTGCCGCCAAAACTTTATCGGTTTTAGTAGTGCTTTTCCCTTCTATAGCGGTAGCGCAACTTATGATAAACTCCGGGGTGAACCAGCCATCTATGGTTTGGTACATCTCTGACCTGCTGGCGCATACCGGGAAAATCTACCCTCTACTTTCGCCGTTTATTGGTATTAGCGGGGCTTTTATTACCGGCAGTACTACTATCTCGAACGTGGTTTTTGGGCCCTCGCAACTAGCTACCGGACAATCGCTGCAAATACCCGACGTTATAATACTGGCGTTACAACTTGCCGGAGCAGCATTGGGTAATGCAATTTGTTTATTTAATATTATTGCGGCTGCCGCCATTGCTAACCTGCAAAACCATAAAACTATTCTGGCTCATAATATTGCCCCTACGTTGTTTGGTGGCCTATTATTGGGTATATTAGGTTGGTTGGCGGTTTACCTGGTTTAGATTAAAGTTTTAGGTCCGGATAGTCAGCCGTGCTGTTGATAGCAGAAGTAAATAAACAATTATCCTAGTGTTTAAAATTAGTAGCAGTTGCTTAGTAAAGCACAATTAATCTCTTGGGCGGATTGCCGTACTCCAAATATTAAGATTGCTGGGCAGTTCTTATATTTTTTCGTACCACAACTGCACCAGACCGGAAGGAAACGTTATACTCCGCTTCAGTAGAATAGTTTGCTCCGGCAGGCCGTCTTTAAATAACCGAACGCCTTGCCCTACCAGGTGCGGAATTACAGAAATTATAAATTTATCGATGAGGCCACCTTGCAGCAAGGTGGCTACCAAATCACCGCCGCCATCAATGTAAATATGCTTTCCGGGTTCTTGTTGTAATCTGGCAATTAAGTCTTTTATTTCACCGCCATAAAATTCCACATTTTCGTCGTGGCCGGTTTTGGTGCGCGAGAGCACATAGCATTTTTTGTCTTTATGCGGAAACTCTATGCCAAAAGATAAAACCTTGTCGTAAGTTTTGCGGCCCCAAATTAAAGTATCTACTTCTGCCTGAAAGGCACCGTAGCCATAATCTTCGCCGGGTGCATCTACCAGCGAAAGAAAATCGATGTTATCGTCGTCTTTGGCAATATAGCCATCCAGGCTCATGGCTATGTATAAAATAACCTGTCTTTTCATAGTCTGTTAGTTTGGGTAAAATTTATTTTTCTGGTTGCTTTATGCGCAAATGATACCGGATAGTAGAATCTGGTTTAGCCGCCAACATCGGATAACGATAAGTAGAATCTGGCTTTAGTATCGGCATGCTGCCTTTTATTTGGCCGGAATTTTCTTTCTTTGAACCAGCGGTTAGACCACTTTCCTTTGGCTTTCCGAAAGTATTTTGGCTTGAACCAGGGGTAGAGAATTGCCTTAGCCCTAAGCTGGATTTTAGCCCAGGCATAACCTGTCCGGATAACGGCTTTATAACCGGAAGCCTGGTTAAATATGGCTTTTGCTTTACTTGGGCAAAACAACCCCAAGAAAGCAAGAGCAGAGCGGGAATAAGAATAGCGGTTTTCATATTCATATTTTTAGCTGTAAATCTTAAGGCTAAAGTCTTTAATATTTGCCCGGCTTTGTTGCCTAAATCAGGAGGTTTTCTACTAACTTTTGCAGGGTAGAAAGGGTAATTTGGGAAGCTTCTTCGAAAATGTTTTAGATACTTCTTAATCTAAACTTTTTCTGTTCGGCAAAACAAGCCTTATCCAAAGCGATGCCTTTATCAGTTAAGGTAAGTATTTGGTCCTTGTCTTGGTTAATTGCTCTTGCTCAAACTTAATTAAAATACTTTACTGCCTTTTCATCGGCAAAAGGTTCCATTAGTTTAACTAAATCATCTTTTTAATATAGAACCGTTTTCTCTTACGAAATTTAATATTTGCCAGCTAATGTGGTTTATACAAATTTTGCCCGAACGGCAACACTCCCCTTATTCAATAATTCGTCTACCTTTTAATCCAATAGCACACCTATGTAAAGAATAACTTGTCTGAGCATATAATAGATATATAATAATCTGACAATTTATTATTTATTCTGCTTACAAATAAAAGCTCCGGTTAATCGTGGCAATATTTTTCCAGTAATTGTTTTTCAAAACCCATCTTCTTAGCAAACCAAGCCGTAAGTTCAATACCTGGCCGAGCCAATTGCCACAAACCAGGCCCATGGGTGTCGCCAATTTGGGTTAACAAAGCAGCTTTAAATTTATTTTTAGGAATTCCTTTTGTGGTAGTTGCGCCTTCCGCTGCTAATCCATAAATAATTCTAATAAAATTTTCGAAACCAACGCTGCCTGGCCGGAGTTCAGTAATAAATTTTACAGTTTGCTTACCTGGATTATAAAACCGGTGTACCACCTTTGGTTTTATTGTAAACGATTCTTGCGGTTTAAGTAGTTTTTGTTCCTGCCCTATCTGGACACCTAATTGCCCCTCTATAGGCGTAAAGGTTTCGGCGTATGTATAATGATAGTGTAACGGATTACCGCCGCCGGGTAATAATTCTACTTCTAATAAGGTAAACTCACCATTTGTTTCGGCGGCCGTTTTCAGAAAAGTAACTTTATCCTGTACGTCAGGATTTGCAAAAACACGTGTTTTCATGTTAGGCGGTCTGCTTTATGCCAAAGTATCATTTTACTGTATTTCAGAATTATTATTTACCCGCCGCTGGTATGTAATGATTGGCATAGTTCGGCTAAAAATAATTAATTTATAGCTGAGCAATTCTATAGTTTAATTTAAAATTAAACTTATCCAGCAACAAAATCTTATCTGCAAAATAAAAGAGCAACCCATTGGCTGCTCCTTTTCAAATATAATAAACTTACCAGGTTATTCCGGTTAGCTACCGTTTTCTGCGTTTGCCGAAATCCTCCTCCTCGTCATCGTCGTCGGTAAATTTGGGCATGGTAAACATGCTGCTCAAGAGGTCTTTAAACTGCAGGCCGGCAGTAAGTTTGTTTCGGCTAATGAGGCTGTGTTCGGCCAAGCCGTGCAAACAGAACTCCATTAAAAACAACTTGGTCTGGTCGTCAGAACTTTTATGTAAATCCTGTACCATGCCAGCCAGCCCAGGTACGCTGTTCAGACTTTTGTTGTATTCGGCGGCCGTCATATCCTGCAAAATATCCAGGGTGTTGCCTTCGCCAAACCAATCGGTTATTTTCTTGTACGCATTTTTTTCTTTTAACTTCTTTTGTTTGTCGGGGTCGGGGAAATATTTTAGAAACTGCGCCCGAATGGCTTTGCCCATGAGTTTCTGAGCTACAATAGACGGGCCTTCCTGCTCGCCTTCGTACACCAGCTCTACTTTGCCGGTCAGCGCCGGTACAGCCGCCAGGAAATCGGTTACCCTAATATAAGTTTTGGTTTCGCCGTTGAGTAGTGCGCGACGTTCGGCGGCGCTAATGGTACTTTCGTAAGCTGCAATGGTTAAACGCGCCGATACCCCACTTTTGGCATCGACGTACTCACTTTCGCGGGCTTCCATGGCAACCTGCTCAATTAAGTCGTTTACCAGGTGATTGGTTTGTACCAGTTGCTGCTGTTCTTCTTTAATTTTGGCTTCCTGCAAAGTAATTTTCTTGCCAATTTCAATAGACTTGGGATAATGGGTAATAATCTGGCTGTCGATGCGGTCTTTTAAGGGCGTTACAATGCTGCCCCGGTTGGTATAATCTTCGGGGTTGGCAGTAAATACAAACTGGATATCCAAAGGCAAGCGTACTTTAAAGCCCCTAATCTGGATGTCGCCTTCCTGCAAAATATTAAACAACGACACCTGGATACGCGCCTGCAAATCGGGTAACTCGTTTATTACAAAAATGCCCCGGTGCGACCGCGGAATCAAGCCAAAATGAATAACCCGCTCGTCGGAGTAAGGTAGTTTTAAAGTAGCCGCTTTTATGGGATCAGCATCGCCAATTAAATCGGCTACTGATACGTCGGGTGTAGCTAATTTTTCGGTGTAGCGTTCGGAGCGGTGTAGCCAGGCTACAGGTGTGTCATCGCCTTTCTCTTCTATTAAGGTACGGGCGTAAACCGATAAAGGCTCCAACGGATCGTCGTTTAGCTCAGAGCCGGCTACCACCGGAATATATTCGTCGAGGAGTTCTACCAGCATGCGCGCTAGCCGGGTTTTAGCCTGTCCCCGCAAACCCAACAGGTTAATGTGGTGCATGGCTAAAATTGCCCGTTGCATATCCGGAATTACCGTTTCTTCGTAGCCCCAAATGCCCGGAAAAACCTCTTCCTGGTTTCTTAGTTTGGCAATTAGGTTGTCGCGCAACTCCTGCTTCACCGATTTGGGCTCGTAGCCAACGGCTTTTAAGCCGCCTAATGTATTTATTTTAATAAGGTTTTGCGAAGTGATGTTCTTATAATTCATGTATTCTGGTTATTTTCGAATGTTATCCGGCGTTTTTAATCAACACGACCGGTATCTGAATAAATCTATTATTTAAGGTTTTAAACCTATTGCTTAATTATTCTCAATTTTCAGACTGTTTCCTTCTTCTAATTCTTCGCCGGCCAATTTTGCTTCGTTTAAGATTTTCTTTATCAGGGAGATTTGGCCCAAGTGGTAATGCACATGTTCAATAATACCGGCTAAGTTCCGGTAATAATTTCCGTATTGGGAGTCAGCAAATGGCGTAAATAATTTCTCTTCATCTAATTTTTCGATTTCCGCGGCCAATAATTCTGCTTCTGTAAAGGTTTGGTTTAATAGGTTTTGCCAATCGGTAGCAGCGGTTATAGGGGGCAAATCAAAACTAAACTTATCTTTAGCCGTTAAGGGCTTTCCTTGTAATACCCCCAAAACAGCATGCCCATAATAATTTAGGTGGTAAACCAAAACCGCAATGGTATTTAGGTTATATACCTGGGTAATAGCTTGCTGCCAGTTTACGTCGGCTAAGGTGTCTTTAACGTTAACCGCAGTCCAGTTACCGCCAAAATAAACGTCGCGCAAATTTTTTGCTAATTGGTTAGTTAAAGCCATACGTTATATTTAATAAACACCTACTGCTCACATAAGTTTGGTAGTTTTCCAAAGCTATATTACTTTCAGATTTTATGCGGTTAGCTTCCGGAAAGTAATGCCATATAAACCCCATAACACCACTCGCCTTTATTTTTAACTAAAAAGTTTTGCGGCGGTTCCGGCTGTAATCCTGGAAAATTAAATGCCCTAAACCTTTCAGGCTGCTGTAATAGGCTTTGCCATTATTTACCGTGGTAAATTCATCTACAAATTGTTTCAGGTAAGGGTCCGAAGCAATCATAAAAGTAGTAATGGGTATTTTTATACGCCGGCACTGGGCGGCCAGGTTCAGGGTTTTGTTTACTACTTTCCGGTCGAGGCCAAAACTGTTTTTGTAATAATGTAAACCTTCTTTCAGGCAGGTTGGCTTGCCGTCGGTAATCATAAATATTTGCTTATTGCCGGTTTTGCGTTTACGCAAAATATCCATGGCCAACTCCAGCCCCGCTACTGTATTGGTATGGTAAGGACCTACCTGCAGATACGGCAAATCTTTAATGTTTATTTGCCAGGCATCGTTACCAAAAACAATAATATCCAAGGTGTCTTTCGGGTACTTTTGGGTAACCAGTTCGGCCAGAGCCATGGCTACTTTTTTGGCTGGCGTAATGCGGTCTTCGCCGTACAATATCATCGAGTGCGAAATATCAATCATCAGCACCGTAGAGGTCTGGGTTTTGTGTTCGCGCTCATTTACTTCCAAATCCTGTTCGGTCAGGAAAAAATCGCCTAAGCCGTGGTTTAGCTGCGCGTTCCGGATAGAATCGGTCATGGCAATTTGCTCCAGGGTATCGCCAAACTGAAACTCGCGGCGGTCGGTAGTGGCTTCATCGCCCTGACCGGTGTGCGGGGTAGCATGATTGCCTTTACCAGATTTCTTCAGCTTCCCAAATATTTCTTCGAGGGCGCTGCGCCGTACGTTCAATTCGCTTTTAGAAGTCAGGTTAAACGAGCCTTTTTGCTGTTCATTTTCATCGATATACCCTTTGGCTTTCAGGTCTTCGATAAAGTTGCCCATGCCGTACTCGTCATTGGTAAGGTTGTATTGCTTATCCAAAGAATTCATCCACGACAACGCTTCGCCTACATCGCCAGACGTAATTACAATTAGCTGCATGAATATTTTCAGCAACGACTCAAACCCGGTTTTATCGTCTTCGGGTGGTATATAATCAGTAAATCTATATCCTAAGGCCATATTGGGTACATATTAAATAAAAACAATTTAGTTTAAAGAAATTACTTGCCGGGCAGGAATGTGGTTTTTAGCTTTTCAAAATCGCGCCGGTAAACCATTTCAACTTTTAATACCAAAAAGAGTTAAAACTATACGGCAAAAGATTTGGTCCGGACATCCGTTTACGCCATAGGCCAAGTACAGTTAATTTTAGTATACAGGTGAGGATTGCATTTAAATAAACAAACGTAAAAGCATAAAGTTTAGTCAGCGTCTCTTTAATTTTTCAGCCGCTTAGCGTTTTATACTATTAAATTAATACCGTTTAAAGTCCAAAGCAATAAAAAAGCCTAAATTCTACCTGGGTTGCTACTAACTACATTGCCAGTAGCCGGTAAATTATAGTCTGTTTATTGTTTACGAGGCTGCTCCTGGCTACTGTTGCTGTAACCCAACAGAGGCAGACAGTGCATTTGATAAAAAAAGGCCTGCTTTGGGCAGGCCTTTAAAACAAAATATTAATACAAAACTAATACGCCCGCACTTCTTTGCGTTCCATAAAGTTCATAAACGCACGGTTAACCACTTTTATACCGCCCGGTGTGGGGTAATTACCGGTAAAATACCAGTCGCCGGTGTGGTTAGGGCAAGCCTGGTGCAGGTTTTCTATGGTTTGGAAAATAACTTCTACTTCGGCATTTACCTCCGGGGCTTTTACAATTTCGCTAACCTTGGCCGATATTTCTTCGGGGGTAAATAAATCGTAAAGCTCTTTTACAAAGTTTGTCCGTTTAAACTCAGAGCGCGTTTCGTAGGCTCTGCATTTGTCGTATACTTCTTCCAGTTTATAATCCAGGCCGCGGTCTTCGAGTAACTGCAACATGGCCCGGAAAGCTACAAATTCTTTTAACCGCGACATATCAATGCCGTAGCAATCGGGGTAGCGGATTTGCGGAGCGCACGATACTACAATAATTTTTTTCGGTTCCAGGCGATCCAGCATCCGGATAATACTTTTCTCGAGGGTAGTACCCCGCACAATCGAATCATCGATCATTACAATGGTATCTACGCCTTTTTTGATGACCTCGTAGGTGGTGTCGTATACGTGCGCTACTAAGTCGTTGCGGTTGTCGTTGTCGGTAATAAAGGTGCGCATTTTGGCATCTTTAATTACCAGCTTTTCGGCACGGGGCTTTAGGGCCAGAATCCGTTCCAATTCTTCATCCGATTTAATGCCTTCCTGAATGGCCCGTCGGCGGTAATCGCGCAGGTGGTCTTCAATGCCTTGCATTAACCCCAGCCAGGCGGTTTCGGCGGTATTCGGAATATACGAAAATACGGTGTTTTTCAGGTCGTAATCTACGGCTTTCAGGATTTGTTCGCATAAAAGCTGACCCATATTTTTCCGTTCCTGGTAAATTTCCGGGTCGTTGCCCCGGGAGAAATAAATGCGTTCGAAACTGCAGGACGTTTTTTCGGCTTCGGGTAATATTTCGAGTTCGCGGGAACCGCCATTTTTATTTATAATGAGTGCGTGGCCCGGGGTAATTTCCTGAATATCTTTGTAATCAACCCCAAACGCCGTTTTAATAGCGGGTTTTTCCGAAGCTACCACTACCACTTCCTCATCAATATAATAATAAGCCGGCCGAATACCGTGCGGATCGCGTACTACAAAAGACGCCCCGTAACCGGTTAAACCTACCATGGCGTAGCCGCCATCAAA
The DNA here is from genome assembly GCF_057359045.1 of Adhaeribacter sp. Classification (NCBI taxonomy): domain Bacteria; kingdom Pseudomonadati; phylum Bacteroidota; class Cytophagia; order Cytophagales; family Hymenobacteraceae; genus Adhaeribacter; species Adhaeribacter sp. The sequence goes on along the minus strand of NZ_JBMQUD010000045.1, from coordinate 20,231 downwards.
GTCTTTACAGGCCCGGCGCAATACGCGTTGCACGTTCAGGTTATCTTCAATAAGTTGGGTAATCTGGGTGTTGGTGTAGTAAGATTTCTTGTAATGTTCGAAAAGATCCTGGTTTTCTTCGTCCAGGAAGTGTCCCATTTTCTCCAGCACGGTTATCGTATCGCTGGTATGGCGCGGGTGCTGCCCTATTTCTACCAAGGCCTGGAATAATTCATCGGCATTGGTCATGTTAAAATTACCCGCTACCGCTAAACTGCGGCTCCGCCAGTTATTTTCCCGGACAAAAGGATGGCAATTATCGATGCTGTTAATGCCGTGGGTACCGTAACGCAGGTGGCCCAGGTAAACATCGCCCAGAAAAGGCATGTGCCGTTGCAGCCAGTCTGTATCCTGTACTTCTTTGGGATTATGCTTTTTAAGTTTAGCGTAGGTATCTGATATTTTAACAAAAATATCGTTGATGGCCCGGTTTTTTACCGATCGGTAACGCGAAATATATTCGGTACCGGGTTGGGCATTAATTTTAATACTGGCCACCCCGGCTCCGTCCTGGCCCCGGTTGTGTTGTTTTTCCATTAACAGGTACAGCTTGTTTATGCCGTACATGGCGGTACCGTATTTTTCTACGTAATACTGAAGGGGCTTCCGGAGCCGGATTAGGGCAATGCCGCATTCGTGTTTAATTGCGTCACTCATAATATTTATTTCGAATAAAGAACAACTTGCTGTATCAGCTCCGTAAGCCAAACCGGCTGGAAAAAGAATAAAAGCAAGGGAAAAACCAACAAGGCCAAAACAATATTGTCCTTTCTTAGCACAACCTTTTCAGAGGCACTAAAATTCCTTTTGAAGAAAAGGAAATAAGGAATCCGGATGTAGTAAAAGAAAGCCACACCAGTTAGCAGCAATCCTGCCAACAGGAGCACGAGTAACATCTGGCTGCCGGTAGCAGTGTAATTTTGCCAGATGTTGGTAAACAGTAATAATTTACCGGTAAAGCCGGCCGTAGGTGGCAGGCCGGTAAGCGAGATTAATATGATAATGGCCAGTACGCCCAAAACCGGGTAACTTTTGCCGTAGCCTGCCAAACCCTTAAGATCAAAAATCTGCAGTTTTTCTTCCAGCACCTGCACCAACAGAAAAATGCTAAAATTCATAAACAGCAAAACCGAGAGGTAAAATAATACCGCCTCAATGGCATTAGTAGCCAATGCCGCCAATGCCGCCAGGATAAACCCGGCGTGTGCCACCGACGAATACGCCAGCAACCGCCGGGCCCGGGTTTGCCAAAGCGCCGTAAAGTTGCCAATGACCAAGGTAAGCAATGCAATGCCGCCCACCAGCAAAATTAAATCTTGCTGTAAATCGGCGGCCAGGTAAGTTTTAACCTGAAATAAAAACCGGATAATTACCACAAAACCGGCAATTTTAGGAGCCGTCGAGAAAAAAGCCACTACGGGCGTGGGCGCGCCTTCGTACACATCGGGTGCCCAGAAATGAAAGGGCGCCGCTGCTACTTTAAACAAAAAGCCGGAAAAAGTTAACAGAAAAACTGCCAGAAAAAGCGGACTGTTGAGCAGACTTAAATTGGTCCAGAAAACCGGTTGGGTAAAACCAAGGCTGCCGCCAAAGCCGTACAAAAACGACATGCCGTAAAGCATAATTCCCGACGAAAGCGTGCCGTACAAAATATATTTTAGCCCGGACTCAATGGCACTGCGCTGCTTTTTTAAAACGGTGGTTAACAGGTAAGAAGCAATAGAAACCAGCTCCAATGCTACAAACAACATCAGCAAATTTACCGATTTGGCCATCAGGTTTAAACCGGCCAGTAATATCAGCAAGTAAGCATAATATTCGCCGGTGCCTGCCTGATCGGTTTTAAATTGCCGGCTAAGTAATGATAATACAATGGTTAAGATGCCAGCCAGAGAAAACAAAAGGCCGGCAAAACTTGCCAGCCCATCGGTTATTAGAAGCCCCGTAAAGAATACCTTTGCCGGTTGAGCCGAAATATTATGCAGGGCATAATACTGACAAATAAAAGCCAGTAGCATGCCGGCCAAAGCTACAAACGGCAGCATGCCCTTAAACCTTTTAAAAAGATCCAGCCCAACCAGCAGCAGGCCACAAATAATTAAAATGATTTCGGGCCACAAAAAGGCAAAACCGTTCTGGATATCGGTTAAAGAAGCTATCAACGATTGCGCCGGCGTTTTCACGGGTGCAAAGTTACGACATTACTTTAATTCCGGCGAAATATTTATTTAGCAGAATTTAAAACTTGCTGCACAAAATAACTTAAATCGGGGCTGATTTTATTTAGCAGCAAATTAGGAAACAATCCAAAAACCAGCACCAATACTGCCAGAGGCACCAGCAAAAGGTATTCCCGTAAAGTCAGATCGGTCATGCTGGTTTTTTCGGCCAGGTCGGGGTGTACCCATTTTTTCCCGAAAAACATGCGCTGTAAGGCCCAAAGGTAATACGCTGCGCCCAGCAGCAATCCGCCGGTTGCCACAATAGCCAGCCACCGGGGCAACATACCCGAAACCGCCGAGGAGGCAAAAGCGCCTAGTAAAACCAGTATTTCGGCAATAAAACCAGAGAAACCCGGCAAACCCAAGGAGGCAAAGAAAGCCACTACTACCAGGGCCGTAAAGGCCGGCATGGAGAAAGCCAAACCCCGGAAATTGCTAATTTGCCTACTGCCCGAGCGGTCGTAAATAACCCCGGTAATAATAAAGAGCATGGCCGAAATTAAGCCGTGGCTAAACATCTGGTACATGGCCCCATTGGAACCTTCGGCGGTAAGCGAAGCCAGCCCCAGCAATACAAACCCCATGTGCGACACCGAAGAGTAGGCAATCAGTTTTTTCAAATCCGACATAGCCAGGGCACACATGGCGCCGTAAATAATTGAAAACACGCCAATAAACCCGACCAAATACGCATAGTAAACCGCCCCGTCCGGAAATATGGGATACACTACCCGAAACAGGCCGTAACCCCCTACTTTTAAAAGCAAGCTGGCCAGCAATACCGAAATAGGCGTAGGTGCTTCTACGTGGGCATCGGGTAACCAGGTATGCACCGGTACCACCGGCAGCTTTATGGCAAAACCCGCAAACAGCAAAAGAAAAGCCAGCAGCCTAATAGGTAAACCCCACAATTGCTTCTCCGACAGGGTATGTAAAATACTACCGGGAATAAAATTAGCAGCATCCGACATAGCCGGTATTGAGAAGGTATGTACCATATCCTCCTGCTTTAGTTTATTAGTGGCTACTAGTTGTTGCACTTGTTTTACCACAGCAGGAGTAGCTTGGCTAGAATCAGTTATAAGACTTTGGGTTCTTATTGCCGTAGCCACCGGATCTACAACCGAGGTATACAACCCTATCATCACAATTAATATAAACAGCGAGCCAATGAGGGTATAAATAAAAAATTTAATGGCCGCATATTCGCGCCGCGGCCCGCCCCATATCCCGATCAGGAAATACATGGGCAGGAGCATAAATTCGAAGAAGAGGTAGAATAAAAATAAATCGAGGGCCAGAAAACAACCCATTACGCTCCCTACCAACAGCAGGTACAAGGCAAAATAGCCCTTAATATTCTTAGAAATAGTCCAGGAAGATATTACCCCGATAAAACCAATCAGGCCGGTTAAAATAACCATACTCAGGCTGATACCATCTACCCCCACAAAATACTGGATTTGCAGCAGGCCCAGGCTTTGCAGGTTCAGGTTTATCCAGTTTAATTTTTCTACCAACTGATACCCCTGGCCTGGAGCAGCGGCATTAAAAGAAAAATATAGTACCACCGATAGAACCAGCTGCAAACCGGTAGCGAGTAAGGCCACGGATTTTATTCCGTTTTTGAACCGCCCGGGTAACGCCAACACTACTAGTACCGCCAGTAAAGGAATAAAAATCAGGCTACTTAAAATATAATCCATTTTTTAGGTTGCGCCCGCCGGTTTTTGCCGGGAGTTTAGCTTGCAAGTATATATATAACCAATAATATTAACCCCAACAGGGAAAAGATATAGTACGACTGTATTTTGCCGGTTTGCATTACACGGCCCAGTTTACCTACCAAACCAGCCAGCCACACTACCAGGTGCACGGTTCCGTCTACTACTTTCCGGTCGAGCCAGCCAATTATCTTGGCCAGAATAACCATGGCTTTGCCAAAAGTATTTACCCCATAATCTATAAAATGCCGGTCGGCGGCAGCTATCCCAACAGATAATTGCAGAAAAGGCCGGATAAATAACTTTTCGTAAACCGCATCGAGGTAAAAATGATTTTGGGCCAATCGGGCAAAACCAGTTACCGGGCTAGTAGTTTGCGTCAGCTTTTGGTCCGTTAAGGCTTTAACATAAACCCGCCAGCCTAAGGCTATACCCGCTACAGCTAATAAAACCGAGCCGAAAGCCGTAAGTAAAGAGATATAGGTTATATGGGGCAAATTGGCGGCTAAGCGGCCTAATAAATTGCTAGCCAAACCGGCATTATTTTGACTTAAAGTTTGCCAGCTTAAGCCGGGCAGCAGCCAGGTATGGTTGTAGTGCAACGGATTAAGCGAAAAGAAAAAAGCCAGCGACAACACCGATAATATACCAACCGGCAGCATCAGTAAACGAGAGGCTTCGCGGGTTTTACTTTTCCGGATTAATTCGGGCTCCCGGAAAAGCCGGGGTTGCCCCCAGAATATATAAAAGCAATGGCGCGCCATGTAAAATCCCGTCAGGAAAACTGAGCCAAATCCCAGTGCCGGAATTAAATAATAAATCAGGTTACCGCCCTTACTTTGTAAACTGGCCCAGGCCCAGGCTCCGGTCAGGATAGCATCTTTAGACAAAAATCCGGAAAATAAGGGCAACCCGATTAAAGCCGCAGCGGCCGGCAAATAGGTATAAAAAGTAACCGGCAATATTTTGCGTAAACCGCCCATGTTCCGGATATCCTGCACATCTGAATATTCATCGGACAGTTCGTGGGCAGCATGGTGTAAAGCATGAATTACAATACCGGCATTCAGGAACAAAGCGGCTTTAAAAAAGGCGTGGGTTACCAGGTGCAACAGGGCCGCATCGTGGGCCCCTACGCCCATACCCATAACCATATACCCCAACTGCGAAATAGTTGAGAAAGCCAGTATTTTTTTTATATCGTACTGGGCAGTTGCCGCCAATGCACCCAACAGGGCAGTTAAAGCCCCAATTATGGCAATAATTAATAAGGCATCTTCGGTGAAAAAAGGATAGCAACGCGAAAGTAAATAAACCCCGGCGGCCACCATGGTTGCCGCGTGAATAAGCGAAGAAACCGGCGTAGGGCCTTCCATGGCATCGGGTAACCACACCTGCAACGGAAATTGTGCCGATTTGCCCACACAACCGCAAAACAAACCCAAACCCGCCAAAGTGAGCAAAAAAGCACTTAAAGTTAGTGGTTCGGTAAGGCCGGTTACGGCCGGAAATACAACTGCCCCACCCTGGCTAAAACTACCGGCAAAAGCACTTTTCAATTCGGTTAAACTAAACGTACCAAAATAGGTGTAGAGCAAAAATATACCCAGTAAAAACCCAATATCGCCGACCCGGTTAAACAAAAAGGCTTTTTTAGCGGCCAGCCCGGCAGCATCTCTTTCGTACCAAAAACCAATCAGCAAGTACGACGAAAAGCCCACCAACTCCCAGAAAATAAACAGCAACAATAAATTATCGGCCAGTACAATGCCCAGCATGCTAAAGGTAAATATACCCAGGTAAGCAAAATAATGGCGGTAACGCCACTCGCCGCGCATGTAAATAACCGAAAACACCTGCACCAGCAACGAAATAAACGTAACAATTACCAGCATCAGCACCGCCAGGTTATCGAGGTAAATGCCAACGGTAAAAGCAAATTTGGCACTGCTCTGGGAAAGCGAAAACCAGGTATAAACCGCGTGTACAACGCCTTTTTCCCAAACCTGGCTAAATAAATACAAAGCCAGCACAAAAGCCCCACTGGTAGCCGCCATGGCCAGCCAATCGCCGCGCCGGGGCATTTTTTTACCAACCAGTAACAACAGCAGCCCCGCCAGCAAAGGCAACAGCAAGACCAATCCGGCTCCCCAGAGTAGGCTGTTTTGTTCCGAAGAAATAAAAGTGGCGGCAGTTTGTTTCAAAACTAAATTATTCGTCGGTTTCGGTCCGGACCTGGTCCAGGTTTACCGTTTTAAAATATTTATAAACTTTTAATACAATGGCCAGCGCAACCGCCGATTCGGCCGCCGCAATAACCATTACAAAAAGCGAGAATATTTGCCCGGCCATTAATTCGGGCTGGTGGCGGTTAAACGCTACCAAGTTTATGTTGGCCGCGTTAAAAATTAACTCAATCCCCATAAGCACCACAATGGCGTGGCGCTTGGTAATAACCGCCAGAATACCCAGGCAGAACAGCACTGCGCCTAAGAGCAAAACAGGTATCAGCGGAATCGTATTAGTCATTTTTTTCTTCGGTACTGATAAAAGCCGCTCCCATTAAAGCAATTAATAAAATCAGAGAGGCTACTTCAAACGGCAGGGCAAAGTTAGTAATCAGCCGGATACCAATAGTAATAATACTGGTTTTTGTACTGTCGGGCGTAGCTACTACCGCAGTATTGGTTGCATCGGGCAAATATGGAGCATTTAAAATCAGGTAAACAAACCCAACCAACAGCATCAGAGCCACCAAACCGCCGCTCCATTTATTCACCGACTCGGATTGTACTGCCCGGCCCTGTACCTGGTTACTCAGCATTACGCCAAACAAAATTAATACCAGCACCCCACCCACGTAAATCATGAGCTGGGCAACGGCCACAAAATCGGCCAGCAGCAAAACAAAAATAGCTGCTACCGAGAGCAAGGTCACGAGTAAACCAAAGGCGGCATACAGCACATTTTTAGTAGCTATAATAAATGCCGCCGCGGCTACCGCCAGAAAACCGAATAAGTAAAAAAAGATGAGAACCGGGCTCATTAAGTAAATGGCTAATTTGTTAAGGTGCTAATGTGCTGATTTGATAATTAATGGCAATGGCTTCTAATTTTTTAAACTAATTTTTATCTAATAAACAGTTTAGCTTTTTTATCCAATGTCTTAATCGGTTTTAAAAATTACCGATTTTTATTTACCAGCTTGTTTGGCCTGCATGGCGGCGGCTTTGGCTTCGGCTATCTGGGCTTGCTGTTTTTCCAGGAGTTGTTTTTTCTCCTGGGCTTCGGCCGGCGATAAATCGGTAAAATGGTAAATCATATTTTTAACATCCGTTTCCGGGTAATCAAACACCTTGGTCATGGTTAAGCAGTCGGTGGGGCAAACGGTGGTACACAAGCCGCAGTAACAACATTTGGCCATATCAATGTTAAATACGCCGGCATACAACCGCTTTTTGGTACCATCGGAGGTAACGCCAATATCTTCGGTAGCTTTAATGGCATCTATTTCGATACAATTTACCGGGCATATTTTCGCGCACAGGTCGCAGACAATGCAATCGTCTATTTCGTTATGCAGGCGGTAACGCCCCACTTCGGGCACCGGAATGGCTTCGTACGGATAAGTAAGCGTTACCAGGCCTTCGGGCTGTTTAAAGTAGTTGGGGTCGCTTACGTAAACCGGTTCCCGCCGCTTATTTGCCCGAAAAAAATGCTGCAGGGTGAGTTTCATGCCTTTAAGCAGGGCTCCTACCACCGCAAAAAAACCGTGGTTGTATTTCTTAACGGTATATTTTTTCATGTATTAAATCATCCATAAACGCCAGAGGCCGCATAACAATACCAGCAGCAACATAATGGGCGTAAAAATTTTCCAGCACAGGTGCATCAATTGGTCTACGCGCATCCGGGGATACGTCCACCGTATCCAGATTTGGGTGTAAAGCAAAAGAACAACTTTACCTAATAACCAAAACGCGCCCCAAAGGTTACCCGACCACGCTCCTGGCGTACCGGTAGTCCAGGTGGCCAGTGCTGCCGGCCCCATATTGGGCAAAGGCGTATTCCAGCTTCCTAAAAACAAAACCACTGCCACCAAACAAACCAGCACCATCATTGAGTATTCGGCCAGAAACAAAGCGGCAAACCGGAAACCGGAATATTCTACGTGAAAACCCGCCACCAACTCCGATTCGGCTTCCGGAATATCAAAAGGTGCCCGGTTACACTCGGCCAGCGACGAAATAAAATAAATAACAAAGGCCACAAACAAAAATGGCATGCGCACAATATTCCAGGTAGTAATGCCGCCAATTGCGGTTACATCCAGGTTTAAAGCGGCCAGACCAAATAAATAATTCGTTTCTTTTTCGAGGCCGGCAAATTGGTTCATTAAAATGCCCTGCTGAAAACTGATTTCCTGTAAATCGAGGCTCTGGCAAATCATGACCACGCACAAAACCGCTAAGCCGGCCGGAATTTCGTAAGAAACAATTTGCCCCACCGACCGCATGGCACCCAACACGGCGTATTTATTATTAGAGCCCCAGCCCGCCATCAGCAAACCAATTACATCTAAAGAAATAATGGCCAATAAATAAAATACGCCTACGTAAGCGCCCGACGAGATGACTGAAGGCGTAACCGGTATTACGGCAAAGCCCGCCAGTACGGCGGCAAACATAACAATGGGCGCGTAAGCAAAAAGCTTTTTGTCGGCGGCAAACGGAATAATATCTTCTTTCTGCAGCAGTTTTACCACATCCATCACCGATTGCAATAAACCGTGCGGACCGGTTTCGGTTGGGCCCAGGCGGTCCTGGATAAAAGCCGCTACCTTGCGTTCGGCGTAAGCCGTTACAATAACAATAGCGAGCAAAAATACCAGGCACAGGATTAAGGCAATCATAAACAATCTGGAAACTAGCGGGCAAAGTTATTTAGTTCTGGTAAATAAAACAGAATAAGCCATTTTAAATGCGTAAAAATTAATATAAAGCATTTAGAAGTTGCTAAATTTTGTCTAAACTAAGCAATCAATCCGGAAGGTGGCGATAAAGGCAAATGCGTTTGCTTACTGCCTTTATCCAATAAGGCTTAAAACAATTTTTAATTAACTTCCAAAGTTTAATCCTGCTCTACCTACAAGCACGCAAAAAGTATAAGTGGGTATTAAAGCAAGGTTGCCGGCTTTTAGGTCTAGGCCTGTTTTATCTTTTATCTGGGTTGCAACTTAATTGTAATAATCGGGTCTTCATAAAGGGCACCGTAACATAAAACTATATTAACCATGAAATTATATTTTTTAATTGTATTTCTTTTAGTAACAACTTTAGTAAGTTGTTACAAGGAAGAAGTAAATCTTTATTCCGGAAGTTGGAAATTAGTGCAGATTGAAACTTTACGCGGAGAAAATTTAAAGGAAAGAATTACCATTGAGAAGCCGGTAAACTTGAAAGGGGATGTGGTACTTAATTTTAAGGAGAATAATTTTGAGCAGTATACTGGCAATACGCCTACTAACACCTTCTTGGGGGCATTTTCTATTACAAGCGAGAACGAATTGAAGGTTATTTCTTTTGCCCTGATTACAAAAGTTGCAGAAACACCCTGGGGTCAAGAATTTACCAGCCGGATAGATAAAGTGAACAGGTACCAGTTATCCGGAAATTCGCTTATACTGATGACCAATACCGACAAATTAATTTTTAAAAAATAGAATATTCATAGCTAACTGCCGTGCAATATAAATAAGCCGTAAATATTTATGTGGCAATATGGGTTTAAGAACTCGCACTAGCCGCTTAGTTAAACGGGCAATATTGTTTCTGTTTCTCATAAAGAAAACCTCCCGGAAGCCTTTCTTTTATGTTCTGCTTGCGAAATAAACCAACACTCTTTTAAAATCACTACTCCAGTTTTAAAGCGGACGTTTTTACCCAAGCGCCAAGGGTATTTACCGCTTGTTCAATTTGTATTTATAAGTTCTCCCGCTCCAGCCAATCTAAGGTATCGGGCAGTTCCTGGTTGTTAAATTCCAGGTGAATAACCCGGCGGTGTTTGTCGTTTTCGGTTTTAGCAGAAGCGTGCAAGGTTAACGGCTTAAGTAAATGCACCCCACCTTTTTTTATTTTACACGTTTTTATTTCGGCCTGTTCGCACAGTTCGGCAATTTCAGTATCGGTTAAAATCCGGTAGTGCGATTTGGGAATAATCCGGAGGGCGCCATTCTGCTCGTCGGTATCATCTAAATGAATGCGCACGGTGTAAGCACTTTGGATATATGCTTCGGGTGGCACCACACTGTTTAAATTGGCTTTATGCGTCCAGCTCCGGAACCCGTCGGTTTCTATTTTAGCTGTTACATTAATGGGTACATCCTGGTGCCAGGTTACGTACCAGTTAGATTGCGGCGGTTTATCGAAATAAATGGCTTTGGTTAAAAAATAATCTTTCCCGAAACCTTCTTTTACCAAGGTACACAGGTTGGCGTTAAATAATACCGCTTTCAGGGCCGGAATAGCTTTTAACAAACACCGAATGGAAAATAAATTTTCGGTGCGCGGAAAGCGGGCTGGGTCTTGGGTAGCCCGGCTAATAAGGGCAAGCAGGTGATTTACTTCTTTACTCGTGTAAATATTTTCCAACACCGCGTAGCCGCGCCGTTTAAGTTTACCCATGTTGTCGCCGAGCTCTACCAGCCGCAATTCTTTTTCGTACAATTCGGTGGTGTTGCGGGCTTTATCGTAAATGCGGCGTTTCAGCCGTTCGGGTTTTAACACTTTCAGGCAATCGCCAAAACCCAATATTTCGCGTTCCAATTCAAAATTTAGCTGTAGCTGCAAAGAAATAATAATGCCGTTGCCGGTTCTTTCGAGTAATTGCTGCGAGTGGTGAATGGGTTTGGTTAACACGTAGGGCGCATTTTCGCGGTTAATAAACAAAACCACTTCTTCGGGTAAATCATTGGGCGCTACTGTAACGCCCACCACATCTTTAAAATATTCGCTCAGGTTAAGCGCCGTATTGGGAATATAGCTTTCTTCAGCCTCCACCACGGCATTAATCCGGTCCAGGGCCAGGGTTACAATGGGTTGACTTTTGTAACGGGTACCCAACACAAACCAGCGGTTGCGGTACTCTTTCAACAAATACGGATGAAAGGTAAATGTATTCGCTTCGCGGGCTTTAAAAGACTGGTAAGTTAACGTTAAGGCTTTCTTTTTCAAGATAGCCTGATAAACGGTATCGATAAATTCCAGGCCTTTCAGGTGCTCGTTTTTTTCCAGGTCAATAACGGGCGCTTGCTTTGTTTTAGCGGTATGAATGCGATCTTCGAGCCGTTGCACCATGCCGTTAAGCTCACTAAAATGCGTAAATCCTTTAAACTGGCGCAATATTTCTACTACCTCGGTCAGTTTACCCAAGTCCTGGTCGGTTAACGGAATATTGGTAATGGAGTAATCGGGGTCTTCGTAGGCGTAATATTTTTTATCGATAACCACAATGGGCGCATTGTAGCCCAGCTTTTCGCTCCGCATCATTTGTAAATCCATCTGAATAGATCGCCGGCTCACGCCTTTGTCAATGCCTTCGTACTCGTACAAGGCTTCGGAACAGGCTTCTATTAAATCATCCAGTGTCCATTTGCGGTATTTGTTGCGCAAACAGTTATCGATGGTGCGGTAACGGATTAGGGCATTGCGGTTAACGGGCATAGTGGTAAAGGATGAGATGCTAATTTATAAACTTTTCCCTGCTACGCAAAAACACTGCGCAGCACCCGTATACCTTTACGCCCGATATACCTACATGCATGGAAAAGCTAATTAAAGAAAAACTGCGGGAAGTAGAAAAATCCTTTGGGATAGAAATTTTACTCGCTTGTGAAACCGGTAGCCGGGCCTGGGGCTTTCCGTCGCCGGACAGCGATTACGATGTGCGTTTTATTTACCGCCACCCGCCAAACTGGTACCTTTCCATCGACGACCGCAAAGACACCCTGGAATATTTACACGGCGACCTGGATTTGGTGGGTTGGGATATCCGGAAATGCCTGAAGTTGCTGCGTAAATCCAATGCGGCTATGTTTGAGCGCCTACAATCGCCGATTATTTATTTGGCGCAAACCGATTTCCGGGAACAACTACGTCAATCAGCCCCCGAATATTTTTCGGCCAGGGCCGGGTTGCACCATTACCTGGGCATGGCTCATAATTATTATAAAGCTTGCGCCCCGGCGCTGGCGGTTAAACTCAAAAGTTATTTTTACCTTTTCCGGACCGCCCTGGCCAGCCGCTGGATTGCAGAAAATAAAACGATTCCGCCGCTGGCTTTCCGGGACTTACTGGCGCTGGTACCCGAAATAGAAATACAAAAGAAAATAAACGAACTGCTGCACGTAAAAGCTACCGTAAACGAAACGTACCTGCACCCCAAAGAACCCGAACTGGAACTTTATATGTACCAGATTATAGTTGATTGTACCGAGAGAGCCCAGGCCTTTACGCCGCACCAAGGCGATACCGAAAACTTAAATAAATTATTCCGGAATATTATACAACAGCCATGGCCCTTACCCTTAACGACCTGAAAAACCAAAACCTATTGCTGTTCGAGTGCATTAGCGGCAGCAAAGCGTACGGGCTAAATACGGCTACTTCCGATACCGACATCCGGGGCGTGTTTGTGCTGCCGCAAAACGAATATTACGGTTTACACTACGTAGAACAAATCAGCAATGTCAGCAACGATGTGGTGTATTACGAACTGAAACGGTTTGTAGAACTGCTGGCCCGCAACAATCCCAATATGCTGGAACTGCTCAACATGCCGCCCGATTGCATTTTGTACCAGCACCCGTTGTATGACCGCTTTCAGCCTGAATTATTTTTATCGCGTTTGTGCCAAACAACTTTTGCCGGTTACGCCCTTACGCAGGTAAAAAAAGCCAAAGGCCTGAACAAGAAAATCGTGAACCCCGTGGAGCCGCAGCGCAAAAGTGTACTGGATTTTTGTTACGTGGCGCAGGGCCAGGGAGCCGTGCCGTTGCTCTATTTCTTAAAAGAAAAAGAAATAAAACCAACTGCCTGTGGTTTAGCTAAAATTCCGCACATGCCCGATGTTTACGGTTTGTATTACCACCCCGGCCTTACCTTTAAAGGCATTATTTCTAACGAAAACGCCAACGATGTTGCTTTGAGTTCTATTCCGAAAGGTTTGGCACCGCTGGTGATAATGTCGTTTAATAAAAACGGGTATTCTACGTATTGCAAAGAATACAAAGAATATTGGGCCTGGGTAGAAAAACGCAACGATGCCCGTTACCAGAACACCTTATCGCACGGCAAAAACTACGACGCCAAAAACCTGATGCACACGTTCCGGTTACTGGCCATGGCCGAAGAAATTGCCCGCGAAAACCAGGTAAAAGGACGGCGGCCTGACCGCGATTTCTTACTGCAAATTCGGGGCGGCGCATTTGAATACCAGGAACTGGTAGCCATGGCCGAAACCCGGATTGCCCAAATGGACGCGCTGTATACCCAATCTGGTTTACCCGAAACGCCGGATTTAGAAAAGATTAACCAAACTCTAATCGATGTCCGGAAAGAATTTTATCGAATAATATAATATGTTACGGCAGGCACCAAATAACCAACAAGCCCATGCCTTTTAATCTTGACCCCAAAAGAGGTAAAGAAACCTGCAACAGGTTAACCAAAAGCATTGGTTAAATCCAAATTACAACAATTTGGGCAATACCTTTATTCTCAAACCTACCGTAAATTTAGCCCTAACCTAACTGGTAGTTATAAATTATGCCAAATAGTAACCCAGCTCTGGTATAAGTTAAATCCGGCAGGTTTTAAAACCTGCCGGGTTTATACGGGTATTGATTCCGCCGTGTCAGGTGTTATCACCTGACACTTCCCAGCGATGGTCTAAATAAGGCAATAGCTCATCCACGATATTATCTAAACCTTGCCAAAGTTATTAGTTGCGTGAGAAGAGGCTATCCGGAAAAGTGTCAGGTGATAACACCTGACACGGCAAAAAAACTTATGTCAAATAGCAAACTGACTCTACTATAAGTCAAATCCGGCAGGTTTTAAAAACCTGCCGGATTTATACGGGTATTGGTTCATTGGATACCTTCTATAGAAGCAACTAAATACTAAGTGGTATTACAATAAGCTTTATAAATATATACCGGAGATTATTAAATCTTATAGAAAAACGCTAATTAAGCGCAAATAACAGCAGTTTGGGCAATGAGGGCCTTTGGGAAGATTATCTTCTAAGATTCCGGTGCGCAGCATTGCGAGGTATGAGCAAAGGAAGGCTTAATCGCCCGAATGACCAAACGGGCCCCTACGGTCGGGAGAGAACTTAGGCTATTACTCACCGTTAGCACCGATACCGCCCAAGACAAAACTTCTAAACAAACCGTAGGAAAGCCGGCTTAATCCATCTTTCTTATTTCACTCAAACTCATTACCGCCCACCTTTATCATCATTGCTAATCTTTTTACTTTGCTTGCCGCCCGCCGTCATTTGCCCGAAACGCCACTCAAAAGTTAAGCGTACCGAGCGGTTTATAAACATAGAGCGGGCATCAGACACAAACGTAGGGGCCGACTGGGTACGGGTTTGGCGCACGCCGCGGGTAAACGGATTGTTCAGGCCCAGATTCAGGCTGGCTTTTTTGTCCCAGAATTCTTTTTTAAGCGCCATGCCGTACCAGTAAAAACCCGAGTTTACGCCTTGTAAGCTAATCCAGCCGGAATTGAAATTACCATTGGCCTGCACCGAATAATTTTTAGGCAGTTTATAAGAGGTATTCATATTTAAGTTCCAGACCCAACCGTTGTTACGCTGGTTCAGGCCAGAACTGGCCAAGTCTACGTAACGCAAATTGCCGCCGCCGCTCAAATTCCAGTTTTTATTGGGCTGGCCCGATACGTTCAGGTTTAAGCCGTAAACTTTGCGTTGGGCAATATTTTGCGGTTTAAAAATCGATACGCCTTCTTCGTTAACCGTTCCCAGGTACTCAATGGCATTATCGGTGTAGTTCCAGTACAGCGCCGTATTTACCGATAAGTTTTTCTTTGTGCTCAGGCTGTAAGAAAATTCGGTGGCGTGGTTTAGTTCAGGGTTCAGGTAAGGATTACCGGTGGTTTGGTTCAGGGTGTCGGTGCGGTTTACCCAGGGGTTCAGGTACCACACCAGCGGCCGCTGAATGCGTTGGGTATAACTCAGTTTTAAGGTATGCGGCCCAAAACCTTTCGAAACGGTAACGCTCGGAATCAAATTAACATACTGGTCTTTAATCTTTGATTCGTCGGAAGAATTATTTAAAAAGCGGCCCGAGATATCGGTTTTCTCCAGGCGCGCGCCGGCACTAATGCGCCATTTCTTTTTGTTTTCGAAACGCAACGACGTATAACCCGAATACACCCGTTGGAAATATTCAAATTCGTTCGATAAGGTTGGATTAAAAATAAGCGGCGCATCAATGCTGGCGGCTTCTTCTACTTCGTACTCGCTGCCAATATCGCGTCGAATGCCTTTTATGCCAATTTCCAGTTTTACGGTAGCGGTGTCGCGGCGACCCGAAAATTTAAATGGGTGGGTGTAATCAGTTTGGACCGTGTACTCTTTGTTGCGGCTGTAATTGTTGCTGTGCTGCCTAAAGGTAATTACATTGTCGTCGGTATAAGTGTCGCTGTCGTAGAAATAATTATCGGGCATGCGGCTAAACTGCCCCAGTATGGCCAGCTCCTGCTCGGGCTTTTTAAAGGTTTTGGTATAGCCCAAATCTAACTGACCGTTGCCGTAGGGGTTATAAAATTTACTCTGGTTCCGGAAAGCAGCCAGTTCGGCGCCGCTGGGGCTCCGCAACCAGGTGCGCTGGGTACGGTCGTTGGGGTAATAGCCGCCCCACACATTGGCCGCAAAATTTACCCGGCTCGTTGAGTCTATGTCGTAATCCAGGCTCATTTCGCCGTAGCCGCCGGTGCCGGTGTTGTCGGCGTTGTTGCGCTGCGTTAAAATATTTACCGGCAGGCCGTTTTGCAGATTGGTACGCGTAACCTCGTCTTCCCACAAGTTGCGGTATTGGTACCCGTTCGCCGACATCGAAAATCCAATCTTCTTTTTCCGGTAGTTCAGGCTGGTGCCCAGGCCACGGTTAAAATTACCCGCCGTTACATTGGTAGAGCCGCTAAAGCCCTGCAAACCTTTTTTGGTAATAATATTAATTACCCCCGCCGAGCCTTCGGCATCGTACTTGGCGCCGGGGCTGGTAATTACTTCAATGCTTTTAATGGTATTGGCGGGCATCTGGCGCAGGGCATCGGCCAGGTTGCGGGCCATCATGGCCGAGGGTTTGCCGTTTACCAAAACCCGGATGTTGCTGTTACCCCGCATTTGCACGTTGCCGTCTAAGTCTACAGTTAGAGTGGGCACCTTGCGCAGTACATCGGCGGCGGTGCCACCCGCGTTCGAAATATCTTTTTCGGCGTTGTATACCAGCCGGTCGCCTTTGTCTTCTACCAGGGCTTTCTGGCCGGTTACGTCTACGGCGCCCAGCATTTTGGCCTGCGTGCTTAAAGGTATATGGCCCAGGGCCAGCGTGGGTTTATCGGGAGTAAGGTTTACCGGAATTTTTTTGGCCCGGTACCCGATAAATGTAAGCTCCAGGGTAAAACTACCTAAAGGCAAGTTGGGCAATTCAAAAGCCCCGGTGCCGTCGGCGGTGGTGCCGGTAATAATTTTAGCGCCCTCTTTTAGCGCTACGGTTACGTAGGGCACTGGTTTGGTGGAAAGGGAATCGGTGGTAAGGCCGCTAATTTTGCCGGGCTTTTCGGTTTGGGCCGCAGCGTTGCCCACCAGTACCAGGAGCAGCAACAAAAAGGTAAAAAGGTTTTTCATAGTTTATGGCGGATGTTTATTTGATGCTTGTACCTGGTAAATCATGCTTGCCCATCGGCAGCAACTTTTTGCTGCCCTACCCTTCTGGTTTTCTGCCCGGTTAAAATAAAGATGCCGAACCGCTTAGATGCGTTGCCTGGCCGTCGGGTTATTTTTATACCCGGAATGCCCGGAACACTCTGCATTTTATAAATGGTTACAAACCAAAATTGCCACTACGTTACGCAAACTAAAAACCCGCTCCGTGAAAAGCCACAAAAAGCGGACGAAAGCCCCGGTAAACAGGGTGAAATGTCAGAATATTGGATTTAAAAATTTGAGGGAATAGAATAACAGATATAGAGACGGATTAAATCAAAAAGCCCTTACTAATTATTACTAGCAAGGGCTTTTAGGTTTTACAGCAATATTGTTATTTCCTTAAAATCTGGGAAGTTATAGAGGAATCTGTAATTTTATCATCATCGGCTAACAGGAAAGCTTTACTTAAAATAACCGAAAGGCCTGTATCACCTTCAAACGGTAGAAACACATTGTCAGCAATATTCTTCTTACTCCTATCTGGTACAATACACAAATATTGATCGTTGGGCTCCATAAGAATATTGGTACTTCCCAAATGGATTTTGTAAGTACGATATTTACCATTTACAATCAAAAATTTATCCTGGATACGAGCCACTTTCGCTATCTTCAATCGCGGTATTAAACCTCCTAAAATTTCTTTACGGGTTTTAGCCACCTCGCTTAGCTCACCGAAGGAGTAAGATTGCCAATAATCCCGAAAGGGAAGCAAACCACCTGTGTCCTGCCAACTTGGATCATTGCCGACTGAAGCAACACCTACAAATAAATCAACATCCCGCATCACTTCCGAAAAAGGAACCACCGGCACATCAACCATTTGTACAACATTATTAGTTTGATAATCTACAAACCGCACCTGATCGGTTGAAACATAATACCAAATACCAGTATCATTAAAAGCATCATCGGCATTTACTTCATTTACCCAAAATTCGGCACGCAAACCATAATCGGGTAAGAGAATTGAGGCGGCTTCATTATATCGACCGTCGTCGTAGGCACCTAATAAAGAATATTTCCAGCCTCTGATTTTTGCTAATGAATTAAACTGATGTTGTTTAATCAGGTGGGCCGCCATCCGGTTGCTGTAGGTACGGGTGTTAATTTCCGCATCGGTAAGCAGGTAAACTTCACGGTAAGCTTGTTTAAATGGTTGTAATATTTTATGCGTTAACATAAAGTCCCGCCAAGCTCTTATTTCGGCTACACTTGTTAAAGCCGGATGCCAAAGCTCTACCTTAAATTCCGGACCTGGCTCAAACAGCTTGTTCTGCGGAGTTACCCAATTTTGATTTAAGTAAAAAGCATTGATTGCTATTTCTCCATTTGTAAAACGCCAGATTAATCGTTCAGCCAGGAACGACATTAATCCGTGTGATAAATAATTTTGCTTAAAATATTCCCACGAAACGCTTCTAGTAGCTTTAAACTGACGGTCCAGCCGATCTCGTTGGGCACTTAGTGTTTGCTCAATTTGCTTAGCTGTTTCTTTAATTTCTTTTAAAAGCTCAGGATGCTTTTCTTTTGCTACTGCTGGAGCTGTTTTCTGCGGTGTACCGTCTGGTTTAAACCACTTAAGTTCGGTTTTACCAACAGCCACAATTTCCAACTTAGCGGTATACCCTTCTATTTCATACGTTCTGGCACCATTGGTTAAACCAAATTCATCTACGGCCAGATCTTCTATTTCGTGCACCGAAACACCTTGTTCTTTAGCTGCTTCTTGTAAATATTTTTGAATAAGTGTTTGGGTATTATTTTGTTTAATGCGCAGTTTGAGGCGTGATAACTGGGCAATACCTTCCATCCCTGTTGTTTTAGATAAAACAAAAAGGCAGGCATTTCCTAATCCTGCGGCAACTGGGCCAACGCCTGGTAACTTCTGGTAAGAGCGCTCAGCCAAAGCAGCTAAGGTTTTGATCATTACTGAATCTTGGACATTCAGGCTCATCCAAACTAATCCTTTGAGAGACTCATTATTAGGTCCACCTAAAAAGGTATTATTCGTATATAGGTTGCCCATCTCATCAGTACTCTTAAAAAATGGCCCACTTTTAGTTTCTTTTACTTCACTTAAAAATTTAAACCATATCAAAATCACAGCTTTAAATTTTTCTTGCCCTAACTCCAGAACCAAATTTTTACCATCATTCATAAACTTATTGGTTGGTTTTGCGCCTGTGGCAGTTTGGGCTTTCGCCAGAATTTTATACCATAATATCTGCTCGCTTGGTGGTAAATTTTGAATAGTTTTATTCCCATATTCTGCAAAAACATCCTTTCCTAGAAACTTTTGGGGTTTCACCACCTCCATTCCATTTTCAGAAAGGTGTAGTATATCATCTATTTTCGAGGAAATTTTTGCTTTTTCTTTTTCGTAATAGAGATCATTTGCAGCATTTACTTCCGCTTTAATTCCTTCTAGTACCTCTTTTAATGACGCAGAAAATTCGCCTTCCTTCTTAATTTTTTGTATTTGGTTCAGAAATAAATTAATAGGCCAAATATTAAAAAAAGTTGAATAAGGTTGTTTATACACTAAAAATGCCTTTCCTAATTCAACACAATCACTTTCCGTAAGAGTTAGTTTAGTTTTAAATAGATGGTTAAGAATGCTGGTCCTAAGGCTAAAAAATTGGCAACCAATATCATCAGATGCGTACGAACTTCTCCCATTTTTCCATTCGCTCGATTTCCGTATGCAATCAAGCATAAACTCAACCTTTTCATCTGCTGGCAAAGGCAAAATTTGGTCGGTGAATACTTTTAAAGTATTAGGCTTATCTCCAAAATTATAACGAACACCATTTTTTTTTACTTCTTCTAATCTAGCTTCTTCTAAAATGGTGTCAAACTTATTATTAGACTCAACATTTGGCTCACCAGTCATAACCTTTTTTACAAAATCTAATAAGTCCATATCTCAACCTCCTACCAATGGTGTTAGTTTAACAAAACTAATCGCTGTATCGCTGCTCACTAGCACTTCTTCCTCAAGGGTTTCAGCCTGCTTATTATCAATAAGAACAAAATAGCCATTATTATAAAATGCATCTAAAGCTACATAAACCTGCTTTTCCGCATCAATCTTGGTTTTATTCCTGGTCCGGTAACCATTTATAGTAATTTCAGCGTCTGTTGGCTGAACCAGCCCTTTAAAAAACTCAGGTGTTTTAGTATTGTAAGCCTCTACTTCCGCTAAAACACGCGCTTCAATTAT